>NZ_JBEYYJ010000019.1:0-181166 GCF_040645475.1 Streptomyces sp. NPDC046759
TGAGTTGCCTACGTGTCACACCCAGCGTCCTACCAGGTCCCGCCCCCGCACGGGACCAGAACCCGAGATTGATCACGACCTCACACAGGCCCTAGGGGCGTGATCCGTTACGACGCCCTGGACGCGCTGCCCGTGCGCTCGGCCCTGCCGGCCCTGACCGATGCCCTGGAGGACGGCGGCACCGCCGTGCTCGTGGCGCCGCCCGGCACCGGCAAGACGACGCTGGTGCCGCTCGTGCTGGCGGGGCTGGTCGGCGGTGGGCCCGCGCGGCGTGTCGTGGTGGCCGAGCCACGCCGGATCGCGGCACGCGCGGCGGCCCGGCGGATGGCGTGGCTGCTGGGTGAGAGGCCCGGCGAGAGCGTGGGATTCACGGTGCGCGGAGAGCGTGCGGTGGGGCGGCACACGCGTGTGGAGGTCGTGACGACCGGCGTGTTGCTGCAGCGGCTGCAGCGGGACCAGGAGCTGCCGGGCGTCGAGGTCGTCGTCCTCGACGAGTGCCACGAGCGGCATCTGGACGCCGACACGGCGGCCGCGTTCCTGTGGGACGTACGGCAGGCACTGCGGCCGGAGCTGCGGCTGGTGGCCGCGTCGGCGACGACGGACGCCGGGGGCTGGGCGCGGCTGCTGGGCGGGGCGCCGGTGGTCGAGGCGGAGGGCGTCACGCACCCGGTGGAGGTGGTGTGGGCGCCTCCGGCGCGTCCGGTCCGGCCGCCGCACGGGATGCGTGTCGATCCGGCGCTGCTGGCACACGTGGCGTCGGTGGTGCGGCGGGCGCTGGCAGAGCGGGAGGGCGACGTGCTGTGCTTCCTGCCCGGTGTGGGCGAGATCGCGCGCGTGGCGGGCCGGCTCGGCGAGCTCGGTGAGGTCGACGTGCTCCAGGTGCACGGTCGGGCGCCGGCCGCCGTGCAGGACGCGGTGCTGGCCCCCGGGGCGCGGCGCCGGGTGGTGCTGGCGACCTCGGTGGCCGAGTCCTCGCTGACCGTGCCCGGCGTGCGGGTCGTGGTGGACTCGGGACTGGCGCGGGAGCCGCGCGTGGACCACGCACGGGGCCTGAGCGGGCTGACGACGGTACGGGCGTCGCGGGCGGCCGGGCGGCAGCGGGCGGGCCGGGCAGGGCGGGAGGCGCCGGGTGCGGTGTACCGGTGCTGGGCCGAGGCCGAGGACGGACGTCTGCCCGCGTTTGCGTCGCCGGAGATCAAGGTGGCCGACCTGACCGCGTTCGCCTTGCAGGCGGCTTGCTGGGGCGATCCCGACGCCTCCGGACTGGCGTTGCTCGATCCTCCGCCGGGTGGGGTGATGGCGGCGGCGCGCTCCGTGCTGACGGCGGTGGGCGCGGTGGACTGCGTCGGCCGGGCCACGCCGGCCGGTGTGCGGTTGGCCCGGCTGGGGGTTCACCCCCGGCTGGGGAGGGCGTTGCTGGACACGGCCGGTGAGGGCGCGGAGGTGGTCGCCCTGCTCGCCGAGGAGGTACCGCGGGACTACGGGGACGATCTCGCCGGGGCGCTGCGTCGTGCCCGGCGTGGGGATGACGCCTACGCTGCGCGGTGGACCGCGGAAGTACGGCGGCTGCGGGCCGTCTCGTCGCAGTCCTCCCGGCCGCCCGCCCGTGGCCGTGGGCCGGAAGGCACCGGCCCGGCCGGACCGGGTGACGATGACGACAGGCTCGCCGGGCTCGTCGCCGGGCTCGCTTTCCCCGAGCGTGTCGCCAAGCTCGACGGCGGGTCGTATCTCATGGCCTCCGGCACCCGTGCGGAGTTGGGCGACGGGTCGGCGTTGCGGGGGGCGCCCTGGATCGTCGTCGCCGTCGCCGACCGGCCCACGGGCAAGGGGCACGCGCGTGTGCTGCTCGGAGCCGCTGTGGCAGAGGGCGTGGCGCTCACCGTCGCCCGAGCGCTGCTCACCGAGGGGGACGAGGTGCACTGGGCGGACGGTGACGTCGTGGCCCGGCGTGTCGAGCGGCTGGGCGCGGTCGAGCTGGCCGCACGGCCGCTGAGGGACGCCGATCCGGCGCTGGTACGCGGGGCTCTGCGGGAGGGACTGCGGCAGGAAGGGCTCGGGCTGCTGCGCTGGTCGCCGGCTGCGGAGGCGCTGCGGCAGCGGCTGGCGTTCCTGCGGACGCATCTCGGTGAGCCATGGCCGGACGTGTCCGGCGAGGCGTTGCACGCGCGCGTGGACGAATGGCTGGAGCCGGAGCTGAGCCGGGCCCGGCGGCGGGCTGATCTGGGCCGGATCGACGCCGGGCAGGCGCTCGCGCGGCTGTTGCCCTGGGCGAGCGGGGAGGCGGCCCGGCTGGACGAGCTGGCGCCGGAGCGGATCACCGTACCGAGTGGGTCCGGAATCCGGATCGACTATCGGGATCCGGAGCGTCCGGTGCTCGCGGTGAAACTCCAGGAGATGTTCGGACTGCAGCGGACGCCGGAGGTGGCGGGGGTGCCGCTGCTCGTTCATCTGCTCTCCCCCGCCGGGCGGCCCGCCGCGGTCACCGCCGACCTCGCCTCCTTCTGGAAGGACGGCTACCAGGGCGTGCGGGCGGAGCTGCGCGGGCGGTATCCGAAGCATCCGTGGCCCGAGGACCCGGCGACCGCCGAGCCGACCCGGCACACGAACGCCCGGCTCAGACGCTGACCGGTTCCCGCTCCGGTGTCCCGGTGGCCGCGGGGCCCTCGGGGCGGCGGGCGCGGGCCTCCAGGAAGAGGGAGAGGGCGAGCAGCAGCAGGCCGAGGAGCAGGGCGCCCCGGGGGACGTACGAGGTGAGCGTCAGGACCAGGGTGCGGTTGTGCTTGACCAGGGCGACCGTGTGCTCGATGTAGTCCTCGCGCATCTTCACGTCGCCGGCGAACGCCGTGACGCGGGCCCGGCCGCCGAGCAGGGTGCCGCCGCGCAGTTCCTCCTTGTGGAGTTCCTCTCCGTAGACGGGCGCGCCGGTGACCGGTTCGACCCAGAACCGGCGGACCGTGCTGTACCAGCGGGTGGTGCCGGTCCTGGCGACCGATTCCGGGGTGATGCCCCGGACGGGCATCGTCTTCGGCATGGGAACCCTGGTCCAGGGGACGGTCTGCTCGAAGTAATAGACCTTCAGGCCGCGGAAGGTCCGGGTGCCCTTGTAGTGGATCGGGCCGGTGGTGCGGGTCTGCGCGTCGAAGTACTCGTAGTCGCGTTTCTGCGTGAGGAAGGGCCACTTGAACTCGATGCCCTCGCGGGTGACGGGGTCGCCGTCGACCGTCTCGCCGGTGGCGTGCACGGGGTCCTGGCTGTGGGCGTCGAAGATGTACCGCTCGGGGACCTTGGAGACCATCCTGCCGTCGGGACCCTGGACGTAGGAGAGGCTGTCCCAGACCACGACCGGCCGGCCCGCCGTCTTCTCTATCCTCTTCGCGGCTTCGACGTCACCCTTGAGGGTCTGCACGATGGTGACCCCGGAGACCTTCTTCGCGCGCATGGTGCCGTAGTCGAGGAGGGTGGCGCCCTTGGCCTCGAGGACCATGTCCTGGTACTGGTTCGCGGGGATCCGGGCCAGGCGCGGGAAGGCGTACCAGCGCATCAGCGGGGACAGCGCCGCGCAGAAGACGGCGCAGGCGAGCAGGACCAGGCTTGCCTTGCGGCGCATGGAAGGCCTCCTTCCCGTAGGGGCGCGGCTACGGGTGCGAGGGCACCGTCGTCAGCAGCGGCTTGGGGGACGTCCGGCCCGTCGGCGTACCCATGGCGGTCATCGCCAGGACCAGGGCGAACGCGAGGGCGAGACCGGTCGCGGCGGCGATCAGGGCGCGCATACGGGCCTCCAGGCGGACGGTTCAGGTCCTCATGGGTTCCTGATGGGTCGTCAGGTGCGGCACCGTAGCAACGGGCGGGTGAGATGAGAACAGCGGTGCAGGCACGAACGAGGGCGCCCTGTCCGCCGGTGCGGAGAGGGCGCCCTTCGGCCGGCTCGTGTCAGGAGGCGGACGGGCTCGGGGACGGGCTCGCCGAGGAGTCGTCGGCGGCGACCTTCAGCTCGACGGTGAGCGTCGCACCGCCGGTGGTGGTGATGCGGAGCAGGAAGGTGCCGGTGGTGTCGTCCGCGTACAGCTTCGGCAGCGTCAGCAGGCCCTTGGCGTCCGTCTGGAGGCCGGTGAGGGTGCGTACGGGCTGGCCGTCGGCGTCCTTGAAGTAGGGGCCCTTGTCGTTCTCGGTGGCGTCGGTGTCGGACTTGATCAGGGTGGCGGTGGCCGCGACCTTGTCCGCGACGGCGCCCTTGTACGTCGCCTTCACCTGGACCTGGTCGGCGAACTCGCCGCCCGGGGTGCAGGTCAGCGGGGTGTCGCCGGTGCGGGTCAGGGTGTCGGCGGCGCGCGCGGTGACGGTCGCCGTGTAGCCGAGGCCGCTGACCGAGCGGCCCACGACGCTGGCGATGACCTTGAAGTCGCCGGTCTTCTCGCCCGCCAGCAGCACCGGGGCGAGGGCCACGCCCTTGGCGTCGGTGGCGACCGTGGCCACGGTCTCGCCGCCGGTGAAGGTGGTGTCGGTGTCCCCGGTGATGGTGAACCGGACCCTGACCTTGGCGACGGACTTGCCGGCCTTCGTCTCGGCGCGGGTGCCGATCCGTTCGGTGAAGGCGTGCCCGGCCATGGTGGTGAGCTTGGCGGTGCCGGCGTCCTGGAGGTGGTCCACCGTGTCGGTGGGGGTCTGCGGAGGCGTCGGCGGGACGGGCGGCTTCGGTGGCTTCGGGCTGGGGCTCCCGCTCCCGCCGCCGGGCGAGTGGGGCTTGGGGCCCGGCTTGCGGCCGTGCTTGGTGCCCGGCGTGCCGGAGTGCTTCGAGGACCGGGGGTGCGGGCTGCCGCTGTCGCTTCGGTGGGTGGGCACGCCGCCAGTGCCGTCGGGCACGGAGTGGGTGCCCTTGCGGTAGAACTCCAGCCACGACAGGACGGTGTTCAGGTAGTCCTGCGAGTCGTTGTAGCTGAGGATCGCGCTGTGCAGGCCGTCCTCGCGCGCCAGGTCCCAGCCGTTGCGGCACAGGTAGTGGCCGGCGGCGAGGGCGGCGTCGTAGACGTTGTTGGGGTCCTTCCTGCCGTCGCCGTTGCCGTCGCGACCGGCCCAGGCCCAGGTCGAGGGGATGAACTGCATGGGTCCGACGGCCTGGTCGTACTCGGTGTTACCGTCGTAGAGGCCGTGGTCGGTGTCCTTGATGAGCGCGAAACCGTTGCCGTCGAGCGCCGGGCCCAGGATCCGGCCGATCGTGGTGCCGCCGGCGTCGACCCGGCCGCCCCGGGCCTGGCCCGACTCGACCTTGCCGATGGCGGCGAGCAGCTGCCAGGACAGGTTGCAGCCGGGCTTGGAGGAACGCAGTTCGGCCTCGGCCTTCTTGTAGGCATCGAGGACCGTCGCCGGGATACCGGCCTCGGCGTCGCCCTGGACGACGGGGGTGCCGGCGCTCGGCGAGGAGCTGGGGCTGGGGTTGGGGCTGTGGAGCGGCGGCAGGTCGGTGTAGTACGGCGAGTTGCCGGTGGCGTTGCCGTCGGAGGCCCCGTCGGGTACGGGGGTGGAGGCACCGGCCGCCGCCGGTCTGCCGTGGGCTTCGCCGGTCACTCCCGGAGCCTGGGACGCGGACAGGGCCGCGACCGCTGCCGCGGCCACGGCGGTGGTCGCCGCCCCCTTGCGCAGCCGCCTTCCGAAATGCGCCGCCATCGAGTGAACCCCTCCCGTGGACGCGGTGCGTCCTTCTCCTTCTGCTGTCTCGCTGTGGTGTGACGGTTGACCCGGTGTTCTGGTTGCCCCTGTGCCGCCCTTCCCTCTGTGCGACTCGTGTCCGGCCGTTCTCCCGGCATGGCGCCGCAGGCGACCCTACGGCAACTTGCTTTGCGCCGGGACCCGTTCATGCCCGGTTTTTACCGGTTGGCCAACTCTTGTTATCGCGTAGGGGACCAAATACGGGCCCGGCGTACTGGACGGACTCGATCACCGGCCCGGCAGCACGGCCGACAACCGCTGCCGGGGGCTCCGTCGCCGCTCACCCTCAGACATGCGGCGGCCGTCCTTCCCGCGGTCCGCCGGGAAGGGACCGGCCGTGGCCCGCTGGTACCGGCGGTGCCGGTCGCGGGCTTCTTGGCGCCCGGCATGACCTTCTACGGGGCAAGTGTCCTGCCGGGCGCGAGGGAGTTCGGCTCGGTCACGCACTCGTTCGCCGGGGTCGGCGCGGTCGACGTGCTCATCTCCCGGGCGCCGGCGGGGCTGTGACTGCTCGTGCGCGACCCGTTGCTCGCGCTGCCGCCGCGGGGCGGGCAGGGGCGGTGGGCCGGGCTGCTGCGCCGCGGTGTGCCGCGCGCGCGTGCACGGGGCGTCACGGCGGCGCGGTGGTACGTCTGCGCGGTGCCGCGGTGCTGGGTGCGCCACCGATGTGGTGCGGGACGCGTTCCCCCTCGGGGGCGGTGCGGGACGCGGCTGACTCCGGCCGTCTCACGGGACCGGGTGGCGGGCGTGCCGTTGTTCACGTGGCTGCAGTACGGCTCGTCCGTGGCGGGTGCCGGCGTGATCGCGGTGATCGCCGTACGTACGGTGCGTCGGGCACCGGGCGGGGCACGGGCGGGGTTGCCGGTGCTGTGCGTACGGGACCAGTGGTGGCCGCGGCGACGAGCGGCGGCTGTACGCCGGCCGGGGCGGCGCAGCGCGGGCGCGGTGGTGGACCCCGGCGGGCGCGCCGCAGTGGCCGTGGGAGCTGGTGCCCGCCCTGTGCTGCGGAGGGGCGCCGGGCCGGCCCTGGGGCCGGTGCTGTACGCCGTCGGGGTCAGGGCGTGGCGTCGGAGTCAGGGCGTGGCGTCGGGGTCAGGGCGTGGCGTCGGGGCTCTGCTCCTGACGGTCCCGGGGATCTCGGTGGGGCGGCCGGTGCGGGCCGCGGCCGGCCGGCCGCTCGGCGAGGGACGCGACGAAGACCGTGAGGGTGCGCCGGGG
This sequence comes from Streptomyces sp. NPDC046759, assembly GCF_040645475.1. Classification (NCBI taxonomy): domain Bacteria; kingdom Bacillati; phylum Actinomycetota; class Actinomycetes; order Kitasatosporales; family Streptomycetaceae; genus Streptomyces; species Streptomyces sp. NPDC046759. Next base: position 6,922 of record NZ_JBEYYJ010000019.1, read on the forward strand.
GCGCGGTCTCGGGAGCACGGTGAGCGCGAGGGCCAGATAGCCGCGGGCGAGGTCGGCCCACTGACGCCAGTCGGGGGCGTGGTCCCGGGGGGCGGTCAGACCGGTGAGTCTGTTCCTGAGGTCCGTGGCTGCCCTGCGGACGGTCGCGGCCAGGTCGACGGGGATGCGGGCGGTGCTTGCGTCGGCCGCGAGGGCCGGGACCGGCGAGGCGGGCATGGCCTGCGCCGAGGCGGCGTCCGCCCAGGCCCGGGTGTCTGCCTCGGGCGTCCGGCGGTGAAGCATGCGTATACCCATGCCCGCAGTTTTGCGGCTCTGAGGGGTGGGGGGCGTTTTGGCGGGGGCCACGTGAGTGACGGCCCTTGCGGGGGTTCGCCCGACTTGCCGGTGCGAGGCGCGGGGGGCACGGGGGCGAGGGGGGACGGTGCGGGGTGCGCCGGCGCGGGGTGCGGTGGGCCCGGCACCGGCGAGTTGCGCCGTGCGGGCTGAGCGGCGTTGCGGCCGGCTGTCAGGACGGGGTTCGCAGGGTGCGGGCCGGGCCGGGCCGGGGCGGGGCGGGCGGGGAAGTGGGGGCCGGTGTCGGTGCTCGTGGCCGTGGCGATGCGGCGGAGGGGGTGTCGCAGCCGGGACCGACTGCAACGCCCCCTCCGCCCGAACGCCGCAGGCTGGTGCTGTGACCGGAAAGGTGTGCCGGAAAGCTCGCGGCGTCCGGTGCCGGGGGCACCTCCCACGCCCTTCAGGCAGTGGGGGAGCCTCGCAAGGCGGAGCATCGCCCCGCGTACGGGATGTACCCGGGTGAGGCGAGAACGCGGCGAGGTGCCGGGCCGGGCGTCGCGAGCCGGTGAACCCTTCCGGGCGCGGCACTAGTGCGCGGCCGACTCCCAGTCCGGGCCCACGCCCACGGAGACGTCCAGGGGTGCGCGGAGCTGGACGGCATGGGTCATTTCGCGGCGGACGATCTCCTCCGCGGCCGCCCGCTCGCCCGGGGCGATCTCCAGGACGATTTCGTCGTGGACCTGCAGGAGCATGCGGGACTTCAGGTCCGCCGCCCGCAGGGCGCTGTCCACCTTGAGCATGGCGATCTTGACGATGTCGGCCGCCGTGCCCTGGATGGGCGCGTTGAGGGCCATGCGCTCGGCGGCTTCGCGGCGCTGCCTGTTGTCGCTGTTGAGGTCGGGCAGATACCGGCGGCGGCCGAAGAGCGTCGCCGTGTAACCGGTCGCCCGGGCCTCGTCGACCGCGCGGCGCAGGTAGTCCCGGACGCCGCCGAAGCGCTCGAAGTAGGCGTCCATGAGGGCGCGGGCCTCCGCCGCCTCGATGTTCAGCTGCTGGGAGAGGCCGAAGGCGGACAGGCCGTAGGCCAGGCCGTACGACATCGCCTTGATCTTGCGGCGCATCTCCGCGTCCACCCCGGCGGGCTCGACGCCGAACACCTGGGAGGCGGCCGTGGTGTGCAGGTCCTCGCCGGAGGTGAACGCCCGGATCAGTCCCTCGTCCTCGGAGAGGTGGGCCATCACGCGCAGCTCGATCTGGCTGTAGTCGGCGGTCATCAGGGACTCGAAGCCCTCGCCGACCACGAACCCGCGGCGGATCGCGCGGCCCTCGTCCGTACGGACCGGGATGTTCTGCAGGTTCGGGTCCGTGGAGGACAGGCGGCCGGTGGCGGCGACCGTCTGGTTGAACGTGGTGTGGATACGGCCGTCGCCCGCGATGGTCTTGATCAGGCCCTCGACGGTCACCCGCAGCTTCGCCTGCTCACGGTGGCGGAGCATGATCACCGGCAGTTCGTTGTCGGTCTGGGTGGCGAGCCAGGCCAGGGCGTCGGCGTCGGTGGTGTAGCCCGTCTTGGTCTTCTTGGTCTTCGGCAGGGCCAGCTCGCCGAAGAGGACCTCTTGGAGCTGCTTGGGCGAGCCCAGGTTGAACTCGTGGCCGGCCGCCGCGTGCGCCTCCTTCACCGCCTGCTGCACGGCGCCCGCGAACGTCTGCTCCATCGCTTCCAGGTGCGCCCGGTCGGCCGCGATGCCGTGGCGCTCCATGCGGGCGAGCAGGGCGGAGGTGGGCAGCTCCATGTCGCGCAGGAGGTCGGCGGCGCCGACCTCCTCCAGGCGGGTCCCGAAGGCCGCGCCGAGGTCGAGGACCGCGCGGGCCTGGACCATCAGGGCCTCGGCCTCGGCACCGTCGTCCGTGCCGAAGGCCAGCTGGCCGTCCGCCGCGGCGGCGGGCGTCAGCTCGCGGTGCAGGTACTCCAGGGACAGCGCGTCCAGGTCGAAGGAGCGGCGGCCCGGCTTGACCAGGTAGGCGGCGAGCGCGGTGTCCATCGTCACGCCCTCGACGCTCCAGCCGTGCTCGGCGAAGACGCGCATGGCGCCCTTGGCGTTGTGGAGCACCTTGGGGCGGCCGGCGTCGGCCAGCCAGGCCGCGAAGGCGTTCTCGTCCGCCTCGTCCAGCTCGGCCGGGTCGAACCAGGCGGCCGCTCCCCCGGCCGCGGCCAGGGCGACCTCGGCGACCGAGCCGGTGCCCAGCGCCCAGGTGTCGACGGTGGCGACGCCCAGGGTCTCGGCGCCGTGCCCGGCGAGCCAGGCGCCCAGCTCGCCGGTGCGCAGGATCTTTCCGTCGAGCTCCACCCCGTCCGTGGTGATGGGGGTGACCTCGGCCTCCTCGGCGCCGGGGTCGACGGCGAAGAGACGCTCGCGCAGGGACGGGTTGCGGATCTCCAGGGTGTCCAGGACCATCGCGACGGTCTTGCGGTCGTACGCCGCACGCTCCAGGTCGGCGACCGACTTCGGCAGCTCCACCTGGCGCTCCAGCTCGGTGAGCACGCGGTTGAGCTTCACGGACTCCAGGTGGTCGCGGAGGTTCTGCCCGGCCTTGCCCTTGACCTCCTCGACGCGCTCGACCAGCTCCGCGAACGAGCCGAACTGGTTGATCCACTTCGCGGCGGTCTTCTCGCCGACGCCGGGGATGCCGGGGAGGTTGTCGGAGGGGTCGCCGCGCAGGGCCGCGAAGTCGGGGTACTGGGCGGGCGTCAAGCCGTACTTCTCGAAAACCTTCTCCGGGGTGAACCGGGTCAGCTCCGAGACGCCCTTCGTCGGGTACAGCACCGTGATGTGGTCGGTGACCAGCTGGAAGGAGTCGCGGTCGCCGGTGACGATCAGCACCTCGAAGCCCTCGGCCTCGGCCTGGGTGGCGAGGGTGGCGATGACGTCGTCCGCCTCGTACCCCTCGACGGCGAAGCGCGGGGCGTGCATCGCGTCGAGGAGCTCGCCGATCAGCTCGACCTGACCCTTGAACTCGTCCGGGGTCTTGGAGCGGTTGGCCTTGTACTCGACGAACCGCTCGGAGCGCCAGGTCTTGCGCGAGACGTCGAAGGCCACGGCGAAGTGCGTGGGCGCCTCGTCACGCAGGGTGTTGGCCAGCATCGACGCGAAGCCGTAGATCGCGTTCGTCGGCTGGCCGGTCGCGGTCGTGAAGTTCTCCGCGGGCAGCGCGAAGAACGCGCGGTAGGCCAGCGAGTGCCCGTCCATGAGCATGAGCCGGGGACGGCCGCCGCCGGGGTTCTTGTCGGTCTGCTTCGATGCTGTCTCTGCCACGTCCCCGATCCTGCCACGCCGCACTGACAGTCCGGTCCGGCACTGACCCGGGCCTGCGCAGCGTTGCCCTCGGTGACGGACGGTGCCGGTGCTTCCGTACCTCCCGCCGGGCGTGACTGTCGGTGCTCCGTGGGAGGATCGGCGCCGTACTTCTCACACGCAGTCGAAGGGGAGCGTGCGATGGCGACGAAGCCGCCCAAGGGGGATCCGGTTCAGGACGCGCCGCAGGTCGCGGAGCCGAAGCACGCGGCCGCCGGGCTGCCCGCCATCGGGCACACGCTGCGCATGGCCCAGCAGCAGATGGGCGTGCGGCGCACGGCGCTGACCTTGCTGCGCGTGAACCAGAAGGACGGGTTCGACTGTCCGGGCTGTGCCTGGCCCGAGCCGGAGCACCGGCACAAGGCTGAGTTCTGCGAGAACGGCGCGAAGGCGGTCGCCGAGGAGGCCACCCTGCGCCGGGTCACCCCGGAGTTCTTCGCCGCGCACCCGGTGGCCGACCTGGCCGGCCGCAGTGGCTACTGGCTGGGCCAGCAGGGGCGGCTCACGCATCCCATGTACCTGCCCGAGGGCGGCACGCACTACGAACCGGTCACCTGGGAGCGCGCCTTCGACATCGTCGCCGAGGAGATCGCCGCGCTCCCCTCCCCCGACGAGGCGGTCTTCTACACCTCGGGCCGTACCAGCAACGAGGCCGCGTTCCTGTACCAGCTCTTCGCGCGTGAGCTCGGCACGAACAATCTGCCGGACTGCTCCAACATGTGCCACGAGTCGTCCGGTTCGGCGCTCAGCGAGACCATCGGCATCGGCAAGGGCAGCGTCCTGCTGGAGGACCTCCACAAGGCCGACCTGATCATCGTCGCGGGGCAGAACCCGGGCACGAACCATCCGCGCATGCTCTCCGCGCTGGAGAAGGCCAAGGCGAACGGCGCGAGGATCATCAGCGTCAACCCGCTGCCCGAGGCCGGCCTGGAGCGGTTCAAGAACCCGCAGACCCCGCAGGGCCTGCTGAAGGGTGCCGCGCTCACCGACCTGTTCCTGCAGATCCGCATCGGCGGCGACCAGGCGCTCTTCCGGCTCCTCAACAAGCTGATCCTGGAGACGCAAGGCGCGGTCGACGAGGAGTTCGTCCGCGAGCACACCCACGGTTTCGAGGAGTTCGCAGCGGCCGCCCGGGCCGCCGACTGGGACGAGACCCTCAAGGCCACCGGTCTCACGCGCGCGGAGATCGAGCGGGCCCTCGGCATGGCCCTCGCCTCGGAGCGGACCATCGTCTGCTGGGCCATGGGCCTCACCCAGCACAAGCACGCCGTCCCGACCATCCGTGAGGTGGTCAACTTCCTGCTGCTGCGCGGCAACATCGGCCGGCCGGGCGCGGGCGTGTGCCCGGTGCGCGGCCACTCCAACGTGCAGGGCGACCGCACGATGGGCATCTTCGAGCGCCCCGCCCCGGCCTTCCTGGACGCGCTGGAGAAGGAGTTCGGGTTCGCGCCGCCGCGCGCGCACGGCTTCGACGTCGTACGGGCCATCCGCGCGCTGCGCGACGGCGAGGCGAAGGTGTTCTTCGCCATGGGCGGCAACTTCGTCTCCGCCTCCCCCGACACCGAGGTGACCGAGGCCGCGATGCGGCGCGCGCGGCTGACGGTGCATGTGTCGACCAAGCTCAACCGCTCGCACGTGGTCACCGGCGCGCGGGCGCTGATCCTGCCCACCCTCGGCCGTACCGAGCGGGACCTCCAGGCCGGCGGCGAGCAGTTCGTGACCGTCGAGGACTCGATGGGCATGGTGCACGCCTCGCGCGGGCGGCTGGCACCGGCGAGCCCGGGGCTGAGATCGGAGCCCGCGATCGTCTGCGGACTGGCGCGCCGTGTGCTGGGCGCGGACTCCGTCGTGCCGTGGGAGGAGTTCGAGAGGGACTACGCGACGATCCGTGACCGCATCGCGCGCGTGGTCCCCGGTTTCGAGGACTTCAACGCGCGCGTGGCCCGGCCGGGCGGCTTCGCCCTGCCGCACGCCCCGCGCGACGAACGCCGCTTCCCGACCGCCACGGGCAAGGCGAACTTCACGGCGGCGCCGGTGGAGTACCCCGAACTGCCCGAGGGCCGACTGCTGTTGCAGACGCTGCGCTCGCACGACCAGTACAACACCACGATCTACGGCCTGGACGACCGCTACCGGGGCATCACCGGCGGCCGGCGGGTGGTGCTGGTGCATCCCGAGGACGCGCGGGCGCTCGGGTTCGCCGAGGGGTCGTACGTCGACCTGGTGAGCGAGTGGAAGGACGGCGTGGAGCGGCGGGCGCCCGGCTTCCGCGTCGTGCACTACCCGACGACCCGGGGGTGCGCGGCGGCTTACTACCCCGAGACCAACGTCCTGGTCCCGCTCGACGCCACCGCCGACACGAGCAACACCCCCGCCAGCAAGTCCGTGGTCGTACGTCTCGAAGATCACACCCGGGAAACGGACGGTCGTCTGGAACAATCGGCGACCGACTGAGCGTTTGCTCAGCGAGCAGACAGGCGTACGACGAACGGAGCCGGACCCATGGGCGAGCAGCAGCAGGTGAGATTCCCGCAGGAGGTCATCGACGAGTACGCGGCCCTCGGGGTCGACCTGCCCGCCCTGTTCTCGGCCGGGCACCTGGGCACCCGGATGGGTGTGCAGATCCTGGAGGCCTCGGCGGAGAAGGTCGTCGGGACCATGCCGGTGGAGGGCAACACCCAGCCGTACGGCCTGCTGCACGGCGGCGCCTCCGCGGTGCTGGCGGAGACCCTGGGCTCGGTGGGCTCCATGCTGCACGGCGGCAGTTCGAAGATCGCGGTCGGTGTGGACCTGAACTGCACGCACCACCGCGGGGTGCGCTCGGGGCTGGTGACGGGTGTCGCCACGCCGGTGCACCGGGGCCGTTCGACGGCGACGTACGAGATCGTGATCAGCGACGAGGAGGGCCGCCGGGTGTGCAGCGCCCGGCTGACCTGTCTGCTGCGGGACGCACGACCGGGCGACGCGGCGCGGGCGCGGCCCGCAGGGGACTGACGACTCCGTCCGGCGCGACCGGTCTGTCGCGCCGGTTCGCACCGACCTCCACCGGACCGTTGCCCCCCGCCGTCCCGCCCCTTAGCTTCGGCTCATGGGACGGCGAGGGGATCCCCGGACGGGGATGAGGGTCCTGGTGCTCGGGCTGATGTTGCCCGCACTGCTGTGGACGACGGCATGCGGCCGATCGGCCGGCCCCGGGCATCCCACGCGCCCCTCCTCGTCGACGGCCTCCGAGGTCTTTCCGTCGACGACCTCCGGGGCCTCCTCGTCGACGACCTCCGACGCCGAGTTGTGCCTCCGGCTCGTCGCGCACTGGTCGCGCGAGGTGCTCGACGGCACCACCTACGGCGATTACCAGTCGATGGGCCTGTCCACCGGGCAGTTCGAGATCCTGCGGCACGTCGTCGGCGCGGCACGGGCGGTGAAGCGACGTCAGGGGGATGCGGCCGCAGGTAAGCTGATCGACCGTCAGGCCCGGGACGCATGCGCCGAGCGCTACCGGCACGGAACGCCGACCGAGGGTTCCTGGGCGTGAGCGGTATCGGCCCGGTGGAGCCGGGCGAGGGCACCCGGGAACGGCACACCCACCCGGCGGCGGGCCCGACTCCCGCCCCCCTGGCCCGTTTTCGGTCGACCGTGACGACCCGGTACAACCGCCACCGGCCGGCCGTCCTGACCCTCGTCGCGACCGCCGCACTCCTGGCCGGAAGTGGTTACTTCTACGCCACCCGGCCGCGGCCTGCGCCGCCGCCCCCCGCCCCCTATCCCGCGCAGGCCGTGGAGGTGACCTTCGCGGGCGGGCAGCCCACCACGGCCGGCGCCCCGCCCCGCAGCTTCAGCTTCGCGGTGCTACTGAGCGTGCAAACGGGACCGTCCGTCACGGTGGCCCGGGTCACCCAGCCGTACGCGGGAATCTCGCTGGTGACGGACCCACGGCCGCCCTTCCGGACAAAGGGAGGTTCGGACCGCAAGATCACCATAACCATGCACGTGACGCAATGCGGGAAAGTACCCATGGACGCGGGGCTTCCTTTCCTGGATGTAACTCTGCGTAATACGCGCGCAATCCAGATCGAGGGCTACATCCTCGGTCCGCGCTACGCGCGGCACCTCTCGCAGGCCTTGAAAGATGTATGCGGCAACGGAGTTGTGTCATCACCAAAACCGCCGAGACGCCTGAATTGATCATGGTGATTCCTGCGGGTTCTCACATTGCGGACGGCGCGAATCGGCCGGAATTCCTCCCTTTCCCCCACGGCGTACCGCTCTGCATTACCTCGTGTCATAACAAGAGAGTCACAGCCTTCGTCAGACACTCCTCCGCGTTCCCCACACGCGCTTAGAGTCACGGCCAGTCACCGCGCCCCCGATTCGCTCTTCGGTTTGCAGCTTCAGGGGGATGCGCGCGGCTCGACCGTTTCCAGGGGGGAACGGTCGTCCTGGGGAAAGGACTGATCGTGCGTCAACGTTCGCTTATCGCCATCACCGCCGCGCTGGCAGCGGGAGCACTCACCCTGACGGCCTGCGGCTCGCGCGACAGCGGCGACAAGGGCTCGAACTCCGGCAAGGGCGGTGGCACCACCGTCACCATCGGCGTCGACGCCCCGCTGACCGGCGACCTGTCCGCGCTCGGCCTGGGCATCAAGAACTCCGTGGACCTGGCGGTCAAGACCGCCAACAAGAAGAACTACGTCAAGGGTGTCACCTTCAAGATCGACGCCAAGGACGACCAGGCCCAGCCCTCCTCCGGCCAGTCGAACGCCTCCGCGTTCGTCGGCGACAACAGCGTCCTCGGCGTGGTCGGCCCGCTGAACTCCTCCGTGGCCCAGTCGATGCAGAAGGTCTTCGACGACGCCAAGCTCGTCGAGGTCTCGCCGGCCAACACCAGCCCCGACCTCACCCAGGGCGCCAACTGGCAGACGTCGAAGTCGCGGCCGTACAAGTCGTACTTCCGCACGGCGACCACGGACGCCATCCAGGGGCCGTTCGCCGCGCAGTACGTCTACAACACGGCCAAGAAGACCAAGGTCTTCGTCATCGACGACAAGAAGACCTACGGCGCCGGCCTGGCCAAGACCTTCACCGACGAGTTCAAGAAGCTCGGCGGCAAGGTCGTCGGCACCGAGCACATCAACCCCGACACCAAGGACTACTCCGCGGTCGCCACCAAGGTGAAGAACTCGGGCGCCGACGTCGTCTACTACGGCGGCGAGTACCCGCAGGCCGGTCCGCTCAGCAAGCAGATCAAGTCGGCGGGCGCCAACATCCCGCTGGTCGGCGGCGACGGCATCTACGACCCGACCTTCATCAAGCTCGCGGGCAGCGCCGCCACCGGCGACCTCGCCACCTCGGTCGGCGCCCCGGTCGAAACGCTGGCCTCCGCCAAGCAGTTCGTCGCCGACTACAAGGCGGCGGGCTACACGGACGACTACGCGGCCTACGGCGGCTACTCCTACGACTCGGCCTGGTCGATCATCGAGGCCGTGAAGAAGGTCGTCGACGACAACGGGGGCAAGCTCCCGTCCGACGCCCGCGCGAAGATCACCGCCGCGGTGCAGAACGTCTCCTTCGACGGTGTGACCGGCAAGGTCTCCTTCGACGAGTACGGTGACGCGACCAACAAGCAGCTCACCGTCTACAAGGTCGACGGCGGCGCCTGGAAGGCTGCCCACTCCGGCACCTACACCCCCAGCAGCTGACCCACACCCGCACCACAGAGCCGCGCGGGGCGCTGTTCCACTGGCGCCCCGCGCGTCCTCGCATCCGGCTCCATCCGTCGAAGCTTTCCGAACCTCTCGGAGGACATGCGGTGAACGAACTGCCGCAGCAGCTGGTCAACGGCCTGCTACTGGGATCCATGTACGGGCTGGTCGCCATCGGCTACACGATGGTCTATGGCATCGTCCAGCTCATCAACTTCGCCCACGGCGAGATCTTCATGACCGGCGCCTTCGGCGCGCTCACGGTCTACGCGTACATATTGCCGGACGGCACCTCGATGTGGATCGCCCTGCCTCTCATGCTGGTGGGCGCCGTCCTGGCCTCCGTCCTGGTCGCCGTCGGAGCGGAACGGTTCGCCTACCGCCCCCTGCGCACCGCCCCGCGACTCGCCCCCCTCATCACCGCGATCGGCCTCTCCCTGGCCCTGCAGCAGGCGGTGTGGGCCTGGTACCCGCAGGCGAAGTCCGCCCGCACCTTCCCGACCATTCCGGGCGGCCCCTTCAACATCGGCAACGTGACGATCCAGACCGGTGACATCTTCCTGGTGGTCGCGGCCCCCCTCAGCATGGCGTTCCTCGCCTACTTCGTGATGCGCACCCGCACCGGCCGCGGGATGCAGGCCACCGCCCAGGATCCGGACACCGCCAAGCTGATGGGCGTCAACACCGACCGGATCATCGTGATCGCGTTCGCCCTCGGCGCCGCCTTCGCGGCCGTCGGAGGCGTCGCCTACGGTCTCAAGTACGGCCAGATCGACTTCAAGATGGGCTTCCTCCTCGGCCTGAAGGCCTTCACCGCGGCCGTCCTCGGCGGCATCGGCAACATCTACGGCGCCATGCTCGGCGGCCTCGTCCTCGGCGTCGCCGAGGCCCTGTCGACCGCCTACATCTCGAACATCCCCGGCATGGACAAGTTCGGCAGCCAGTCCTGGGCAGACGTCTGGGCGTTCGTACTCCTCATCCTCGTACTGCTGTTCAGGCCGCAGGGCCTGCTCGGCGAGCGCGTCGCGGACAGGGCGTGACACCGATGACCACACAGACCACCCCATCCGAGTCCCCCGAGACCCCGGCGGCCTCCCCGAGCGCGCCCGCGCCCGCCGCGTCCGGCCTGATCGGCCTTCCGGCCCCGCTCGGCCGGGCCCTCGCCACCGGCGGCGGCGTCCTCGCGATCGTGTCCACGTTCCTCTCCTGGACCTGGACCGCCGACTTCCCCGGCGACCTCACCGTCTACGGCTACCCGGGCGGCCTGCAGGTCCTGGTGCTCATCGGCGGCATCCTGACCACCCTGTTCGGCCTCGCCTCCTACGGCCTCAAGGGCCTCGGGTGGCTGACCCCCGGAAGCGCCGACGCCGCCCTGAAGCTGGCCGCGCTCGGCACCTTCGGTGTCGCCTGGTACACCGTCGTCGCCATCAGCGACGAGCTCGGCGGTCTGGTGAACCTGGAGCCCGGCGGCTTCGTCGTGGCCGTCGCCACCCTGGCCGCCCTGGTCGGCGCGCTGGCCCTGCCGTTCGAGCGGCCGGAGCCCGAACTCGCCGACCCCGACGACAGCGGCTGGGAGTTGTTCCGTCACAGGTCCCGGCAGAACTGGAACGTCTTCAAGGCGGCCTTCGCCGCCAAGCCCCCGGCCAGGGGACGCACCCTGCCGGCCTACGCCGAGATCCTCGTCATCGTCGCGGCCATGGCCGTCGGCCTGACGGTCTTCAGCTACGGCGTCAGCACGCCGTACGACGAGCTGTTCGTCGGCTTCCTCATCATCGCCGGCTTCGGCTTCGCCGCGCTCTCCAAGGCCGGGCTCGTGGCCCGGGTCTCGGCGATCACCGCGAAGCACCGCAGCCTCACCATGATCGGCGCCTTCGTCGCCGCCGCGGCCTTCCCCTTCACCCAGTCCAACGACCAGTACGCGACGATCGGCGTCTACATCCTGATCTTCGCGACCGTCGCCCTGGGCCTGAACATCGTCGTCGGCCTCGCCGGCCTCCTCGACCTCGGGTACGTCGCGTTCCTCGGCGTCGGCGCCTACACCGCGGCGCTCGTCTCCGGCTCGCCGTCCTCCCCGCTGCACGTGAACTGGCCCTTCTGGGCCTCGGCGTTGCTCGGCGCGGTCGTCGCCATGATCTTCGGCGTCATCATCGGCGCCCCTACCCTGCGACTGCGCGGCGACTACCTGGCCATCGTCACCCTCGGCTTCGGTGAGATCTTCCGCATCACCGTCCTCAACATGGACGGCACCTCGGGCCCGGACGTCACCAACGGCTCCAACGGCATCTCCTCGATCCCGAACCTGAAGATCCTCGGCTTCGACTTCGGCCAGGAGCACCAGATCCTCGGCACCACCATCGGACGGTTCGCCAACTACCTGCTGCTGATGCTGATCATCACGCTCATCGTGGTCGTGGTGTTCCGGCGCAGCAGCGACTCCCGCATCGGCCGCGCCTGGATCGCCATCCGCGAGGACGAGACCGCGGCGCTCGCCATGGGCATCAACGGCTTCCGGGTCAAGCTCATCGCCTTCGCCCTGGGCGCCTGCCTGGCCGGTCTGTCCGGTTCCGTGCAGGGCCACGTCACCTACACGGTGACCCCGGAGCAGTACCAGTTCGCCTACGCGGTGCCGCCCAACTCGGCCTTCCTGCTGGCCGCGGTGGTCCTCGGGGGCATGGGCACCATCGCCGGTCCGCTGGTCGGCGCGTCCCTGCTGTACCTGATCCCGGCCAAACTGCAGTTCCTGGGCGACTACCAGCTCTTCGCCTTCGGCGTCACCCTCATCCTGCTGATGCGCTTCCGTCCGGAGGGCCTCATCCCCAACCGGCGCCGCCAGCTCGAGTTCCACGAAGAGGCCGAAGCACCCGCCGTTCTCACCGAGGCAGGGGCCTGACCACGATGACTACCGACACCACCACCAAGGACGCCGCCCCCGCCGGCTCCGCACCCGGCGAGGTCGTGCTCGACGCCCGCGGCGTGACCATGCGCTTCGGCGGCCTCACGGCCGTACGCAACGTCGACTTCACCGTCAACAGCGGCGAGATCGTCGGCCTGATCGGCCCCAACGGCGCCGGCAAGACGACCTTCTTCAACTGCCTGACCGGCCTGTACGTGCCCACCGAGGGCGAGGTCCGCTACAAGGGCCAGGTGCTGCCGCCGAAGTCCTTCAAGGTCACCGCGGCCGGCATCGCCCGTACCTTCCAGAACATCCGGCTGTTCGCGAACATGACGGTCCTGGAGAACGTCCTGGTCGGCCGGCACACCCGCACCAAGGAGGGCCTGTGGTCCGCGCTGCTGCGCGGCCCGGGGTTCCACCGGGCCGAGGCGGCCTCCCGCGCACGGGCCATGGAACTGCTGCAGTTCGTGGGCCTGGAGAAGAAGGCCGAGCACCTCGCCCGCAACCTCCCCTACGGCGAGCAGCGCAAGCTGGAGATCGCCCGCGCCCTGGCCAGCGAGCCCGGTCTGCTGCTGCTCGACGAGCCGACGGCGGGCATGAACCCGCAGGAGACCCGGGCGACCGAGGAACTGGTCTTCGCCATCCGTGACAAGGGAATCGCCGTCCTCGTCATCGAGCACGACATGCGCTTCATCTTCAACCTCTGCGACCGGGTGGCCGTGCTGGTGCAGGGCGAGAAGCTGATCGAGGGCGACAGCGCGACCGTCCAGGGCGACGAACGCGTGATCGCGGCCTATCTCGGCGAGCCGTTCGAGAACGCGCCCGGCGACGATGAGGCCGCCGAGGTGGAGGCCGCGGAGGCGAACTCCGCCACCCCGGCGGAGCCCGCAGACGCGGATGCCCAGGCCACGGCCGAGCCCGCAGACGCGCAGGCCGAACCCACGGCCGAACCCGCCGGGGTCACGGCCGAGCCCACCGACGCGGACGCCGAGGCCACGGCCGAACCCGCCGACGCGCAGGCCGAACCCACGGCCGAACCCACGGCCGAGGCCGCCGACGCGCACGCCGAGACCACGCCCGACGCCGCGCCCGGCAAGGAGAACGACCGATGACCGCACTGCTCGAAGTGGAGGACCTGAGGGTCGCCTACGGCAAGATCGAGGCCGTCAAGGGCATCTCCTTCAAGGTCGAGGCCGGTGAGGTGGTCACGCTCATCGGCACCAACGGCGCCGGCAAGACCACCACCCTGCGCACCCTCTCCGGTCTGCTGAAGCCGGTCGGCGGGCAGATCCGGTTCAACGGCAAGTCGCTGAAGAAGGTCCCGGCCCATCAGGTGGTCTCACTGGGCCTCGCCCACTCCCCCGAGGGGCGGCACATCTTCCCGCGCATGACCATCGAGGACAATCTGCGCCTCGGCGCGTTCCTGCGCAGCGACAAGCCGGGCATCGAAAAGGACATCCAGCGCGCCTACGACCTCTTCCCCATCCTGGGCGAGCGGCGCAAGCAGGCCGCGGGCACCCTCTCGGGCGGTGAGCAGCAGATGCTGGCGATGGGCAGGGCGCTGATGTCCCAGCCGAAGCTGCTGATGCTGGACGAGCCGTCGATGGGCCTGTCCCCGATCATGATGCAGAAGATCATGTCGACGATCGCCGAGCTCAAGGCACAGGGCACGACGATCCTGCTGGTCGAGCAGAACGCCCAGGCGGCGCTCTCGCTCGCCGACCACGGCCATGTCATGGAGATCGGCAACATCGTCCTCTCCGGCACGGGGCAGGATCTGCTGCACGACGAGTCGGTCCGCAAGGCCTACCTGGGCGAGGACTGACCGTACCGACGCGGCCCGCGTCCTCTTCTCCGGGGCGCGGGCCGCGTCGTGCGCAAGGGGCCGCTCAGCCGTTCTTGGCGGCCTTCTTCTCCTCGCTGTCCGCGATGACCGCCTCGGCGACCTGCTGCATCGACATCCGGCGGTCCATGGAGGTCTTCTGGATCCAGCGGAACGCGGCCGGCTCGGTCAGGCCGTACTCCGTCTGCAGGATCGACTTCGCGCGGTCGACCAGCTTGCGGGTCTCCAGGCGCTGGGTGAGGTCGGCGACCTCCTTCTCCAGCTGCTTCAGCTCGGTGAAGCGGGAGACGGCCATCTCGATGGCCGGGACGACGTCGCTCTTGCTGAACGGCTTGACCAGGTACGCCATGGCACCCGCGTCCCGGGCGCGCTCGACGAGGTCGCGCTGCGAGAAGGCGGTGAGCATCAGGACCGGCGCGATGGACTCCTCGGCGATCTTCTCGGCCGCGGAGATGCCGTCCAGCTTGGGCATCTTCACGTCCAGGATGACCAGGTCCGGCCTGTGCTCACGGGCCAGCTCGACGGCCTGCTCGCCGTCCCCGGCCTCGCCGACGACGGTGTACCCCTCCTCCTCCAGCATCTCCTTCAGGTCGAGCCGGATCAGGGCCTCGTCCTCGGCGATGACGACACGGGTCGTCAGCGGAGGCACGTGCGACTTGTCGTCGTCGGGCGCGTCTACGGGCTGGGGCGACTCGGGGGCGGTCACTGAGGCTCCTTGGTCCTGGGCAGGCCGGTACTGCTGACAAGAGCCTACCTAGCTGCGGTAAGGTGGACGCGCGGAGGGTCGGGGGAAACCTTGGATTCTGCGAGCCCCGGTAGCCCAATTGGCAGCAGGCAACGGATTCAAAACCCGTACAGTGTCGGTTCGAGTCCGACCCGGGGCACTTTTCCTTCAGTTCCAAGGTCGCTATGTGCAAGCGGAGGACCACGTTCGCGTGGTGCTCCGCTTTTTGCTGTCCCCGGGGGGACTTAGCGCCCCAGAGTGGTCACATGCACGACGTCAGCACGCGCAAGCGAGCCCTCTCGCTGGTGGCGCAGGGCCGCAGCATCAACTCCGTCAGCAAGGAGATGGGCATCTCCAGGGCTGCGATCCGCTCCTGGCGGCACCGTCTGGAGCCGCTGCCTCGCATGACGACCCCGGATCCGGTATCGCCCGCCGACGACTGCGCGTACGCCTACCTGCTCGGCCTCTATCTGGGCGACGGCTGCATCAGCGCTCACCCGCGCGGAATCGGGTACCACCTCAGGGTCGCGTGCGCCGACGCGTGGCCCGGCCTGATGCAGTTGTGCCGCGAAGCCCATCACGAAAGTGCACCCCGGTGTCGGCACCTACGCCGTTCAGAAGCAGGGCTGCTCCATGGTGACCAGCTACTCCCGGCACTGGCCGCACCTCTTCCCCCAGCACGGCCCCGGCAAGAAGCACGAGCGCCCCATCACCCTCGAGCCCTGGCAGCGAGCGATCGTCGAAGCCCACCCCTGGGAGTTCGTCCGAGGCCTCGTTCACTCCGACGGCTGCCGCGTCACCAACTGGACGACCCGCATGGTCGCCGGTGAGCGCAAGCGGTACGAATACCCGCGTTACTTCTTCACCAACAAGTCGGACGACATCCGGGCCCTCTACACCGGCACCCTCGACAAGCTGGGTGTCCAGTGGACGCACTGCCCACGCGGCGGCAACCCGTACACCATCTCCGTCGCCAAGAAGGCCTCCGTAGCCCTCATGGACACCCACGTCGGTCCCAAGCACTGAAAAGGGCCCCGCAAAGGGCCCCGCCCCGTTACCTGGGGCTGTCGTCCTCGCCGATGTGATGGACCCGGACCATGTTCGTCGAGCCGGAGACACCGGGCGGGGAACCCGCCGTGATCACCACGACGTCGCCCTTCTCGCACCGGCCGTACCTCAGCAGCAGCTCGTCCACCTGGTCGACCATGGCGTCGGTGGAGTCGACGTGCGGGCCGAGGAAGGTCTCGGCGCCCCAGGTCAGGCTGAGCTGGGAGCGGGTGGCCGGCTCGGGGGTGAAGGCGAGCAGCGGGATCGGCGAGCGGTAGCGGGAGAGCCGGCGGGCGGTGTCTCCCGACTGGGTGAACGCGACCAGGAACTTCGCGCCGAGGAAGTCGCCCATCTCGGCGGCGGCCCGGGCGACCGCGCCGCCCTGGGTGCGCGGCTTGTTCCGCTCGGTCAGCGGCGGCAGGCCCTTGGCCAGCATGTCCTCCTCGGCCGCTGCCACGATCTTCGCCATGGTGCGCACGGTCTCGACCGGGTACTTGCCGACGCTGGTCTCGCCGGAGAGCATCACCGCGTCCGTGCCGTCGAGCACCGCGTTGGCCACGTCGGAGGCCTCGGCCCGGGTCGGCCGGGAGTTGCCGACCATCGAGTCGAGCATCTGGGTGGCGACGATGACGGGCTTGGCGTTGCGCTTGGCTAGCTTGATCGCGTGCTTCTGCACGATCGGCACCTGTTCCAGCGGCATCTCCACGCCCAGGTCGCCGCGCGCGACCATCAGCCCGTCGAAGGCGGCCACGATGTCATCGAGGTTCGCCACGGCCTGCGGCTTCTCGACCTTGGCGATCACCGGCAGGCGACGGCCCTCCTCGGCCATGATCCGGTGCACGTCCTTGGCGTCGTCGCCGCTGCGGACGAAGGACAGGGCGATGACGTCGAAGCCGGTGTGCAGCGCCCAGCGCAGGTCGTCCTGGTCCTTCCCGGAGAGCGCGGGGACCGAGACGGCGACGCCGGGGAGGTTCAGGCCCTTGTGGTCGGAGATCATGCCGCCCTCGATCACGCGGGTGCGGACGCGGGGGCCGTCGACGGCGGTGACCTCCAGGCAGACCTTGCCGTCGTCCACGAGGATCCGCTCACCCGGGGTGACGTCGGCGGCAAGTCCGGCGTAGGTGGTGCCGCACCGGTGGCGGTCGCCCTCGACGCCCTCCTCGACGGTGATGGTGAAGGAGTCGCCGCGTTCAAGGAGTACCGGTCCTTCAGCGAAACGCCCGAGCCGGATCTTCGGACCTTGAAGGTCGGCGAGAATTCCGACGCTGCGACCGGTTTCGTCGGCCGCCTTGCGCACCCTCCGGTAGCGCTCCTCGTGCTCGGCGTGGGTGCCGTGGCTGAGATTGAACCGGGCGACGTCCATTCCGGCGTCGACCAATGCCTTGATCTGGTCGTACGAGTCGGTGGCGGGCCCCAGAGTACAGACGATCTTTGCTCGGCGCATAGGTCGAGCCTAGGCCTTACCGGTGGGTAGAGAATCGGTCGCACATGACCACTCAACAACCTTTGAGTAAAGGGTTATTGACAAGTGTTGAATTGTGCGACCGCTCGCTCCGATGAGCGAATCTTCCCTTCGAAAAGACCGGCTCCGCAAAGCGGCGCGGGAACCCTTGCGACCGGTCCCCGCGCCGCGGACCGACGACGTGGCGGCTTCCGGTCCCGGCTCGCTACTCTCCGTCGACCAGGGGCGTCAGCTGGTGGGTCTGCCGGGCCGGGGGCACCCGCTGCCGGTCCTCCTGGAGGCCGAACGTGGTGAACGCCGTGCGGGTGGCGGGCGGGTACGGCTCCTTGCCGGTCAGGGAGTTCAAGATCGTGGCGCTGCGCCAGGCGGCGAGGCCCAGGTCGGGTGCGCCGACGCCGTGGGTGTGCAGCTCGGCGTTCTGGACGTACACCGAGCCGGTCACCGACGGGTCGAGGACCAGCCGGAACTCCTCGTCGATGCGCAGGCGTTCGCTGCTGTCGCGGCGCAGATAGGGGTCCAGCCCGGCGAGGAGGCGCCCGAGCGGACGCTCGCGGTAGCCGGTGGCGAGGACGACGGCGTCGGTGGTGAGCCGGGATCGGCTGTCCTGCTGGAGGTGTTCCAGGTGCAGCTCGATCTTGCTGGTGGCGATGCGCCCCGCCGTGCGGACCCGGACGCCCGGGATGAGGACGGCTTCGGGCCAGCCGCCGTTCAGGCTGCGCCGGTACAGCTCGTCGTGGATGGCGCCGAGCGTCCCGGCGTCGATGCCCTTGTGCAGCTGCCACTGGGCGGCGATCAGCCGGTCGCGGACGGGCTCGGCGAGGGCGTGGAAGTAGCGGGTGTAGTCGGGGGTGAAGTGCTCCAGGCCGAGCTTGGAGTACTCCATCGGCGCGAACGCCGCGCTGCGGCCGATCCAGTGCAGCTTCTCGCGGCCGGCGGGGCGGCGCCGGAGCAGGTCCAGGAAGACCTCGGCGCCGGACTGTCCGGAGCCGACGACGGTGACGTGCCCGGCGGCCAGGATGCTCTCGCGGTGGTCGAGATAGTCGGCGGCGTGGACGACCGGTACGCCCGGGGCGTCCACCAGTGGCTTGAGCGGGTCGGGCACATGGGGGGTGGTGCCGACGCCGAGGACGATGTTCCGGGTGTGCGTACGGCCCAGCGCCTCGGTTTCGCCCTCGGCGTCGAGCTGGGTGAAGTCGACCTCGAACACGTCCTGTTCGGGGTTCCAGCGGACCCCGTCGACCTGGTGGCGGAAGCGCAGTCCGGGCAGGCTCTGGGCGACCCAGCGGCAGTAGGCGTCGTACTCGGCGCGCTGGATGTGGAAGCGCTCGGCGAAGTAGAAGGGGAAGAGCCGCTCGCGGGCCCTGAGGTAGTTCAGGAAGCTCCACGGGCTGGTCGGGTCGGCGAGGGTCACCAGGTCGGCCAGGAACGGCACCTGGATGGTGGCGCCCTCGATGAGCAGGCCGGGGTGCCAGTCGAAGCCGGGGCGCTGTTCGTAGAAGACGGCGTCGAGTTCGGCCAGCGGGTGGGCGAGGGCGGCCAGGGAGAGATTGCACGGTCCGATGCCGATGCCGACCAGGTCGCGGGGGGACGTGGGTTCGTGGCGTGGGGGGTTGGTCATGCGAGGGCGCCTTCTGCTACGAGTTTCAGGAGCTGGGCCAGGTCGTCCGGCCGGGTGTGGGGGTTGAGGAGGGTGGCCTTGAGCCAGAGGCGGCCGTCGAGCCGGGCGCGCCCGAGGACGGCCCGGCCCTCGTGCAGCAGCCTGCGGCGTACGGCGGCCACGGCGTCGTCGGTGGCGTCGGCGGGCCGGAACAGGACGGTGCTGATCACGGGCCGGTCGTACAGCTCGAAGCCGGGGTGCTCGTCCACCAGCGCCGCGAACTCCCGTGCGTGGCCGCAGACTCGGTCGATCAGCGCACCGAGTCCGGTGCGGCCCAGGGTCTTCAGGGTGACCGCGATCTTGAGGACGTCGGGGCGGCGGGTGGTGCGCAGCGAGCGGTCGAGCAGGTCGGGGAGTCCGGCCTCGGTGTCGTCGTCGGCGTTCAGATAGCCGGCGCGATGGTGGAGCACGGCGAGTTCGCCGGGGCGGGCGACGGCGAGGAGGCCGGCGGCGACCGGCTGCCAGCCGAGCTTGTGCAGGTCGAGGGTGACGGTGTGGGCGGCCTCCAGCCCGGCGAGCTTGTCGCGGTGCCGGTCGCTGAACAGGAGGCCACCGCCGTAGGCCGCGTCGATGTGCAGGCGGGCGCCGTGGGCGGCGCACAGCCCGGCGATCTCGGGCAGCGGGTCCACGAGGCCGGCGTCGGTGGTGCCGGCGGTGGCGGCGACCAGCAGTGGGCCGGAGAGCGTGGTGAGCGCTTCGTCGAGCGCGGCGAGCTCGAGGGTGCCGCCCGCGGCCGGGACGACGACCGGGTCGGGCAGCCCGAGCAGCCAGGCGGCGCGCGGCAGCGAGTGGTGGGCGTTGGCCCCGCACACGAGCCGCACGCTGCCGCCGTGCGCCTCGCGGGCGAGCAGCAGGGCGAGCTGGTTGGACTCGGTGCCGCCGGTGGTGACGAGGGCGTCGGCGAGACCGGCGGCGTGGGCCAGGGCGCGGGTGACCGCGGCTTCCAGGGCGGAGGCTGCCGGGGCCTGGTCCCAGGAGTCCAGGGACGGGTTGAGGGCGCTCACGGCGAGATCGGCGGCGGTGGCCACGGCGAGCGGCGGGCAGTGCAGATGGGCCGCGCACAGCGGGTCGGCGGGGTCGGCGGCGCCCTCCGCGAGGGCGTGCACGAGGGTGCGCAGGGCGCCGGGTTCGCCCTGTTCCGGCAGGACGTCCCCGAGCACGCCGGCGATGCGCGTGGCGACGGCCTGGGGGCCCCCGCCGGGCAGTGGGCCGCCGCGCGCCCGCGTTCCGGCCGCGAGCGCGTCGAGGGCGGTGGCGAGGAGCGGGCGCAGGGCCTCCGGGCCGTGGGGGCCCGAGGCGAGGGGCGGGGTGGGCAGAGATTCCTCACCGCTCATCGGCTGTCCTCCGCTCTTGGACCGGCCCTCGGGGGCGGATTCCGGCGCCGGGGGTTCCGGCTTGTGACTGGACTTTCAGCTTGTACGGGAAGAGACCCGTGCGTCCCTATAGCCCAACGATCGGAACCCGAAAGTGGGTACTGCCGTGCGAGGAAAACACGTTGGGGCGCTCGCGCCGCGCGGCTAACGTCAGCCGGATGGTGGACGCTTGGACGATCGATGTGCCCGGTGAGCGGGTGCTGGTGCGCGAACTCGGCCCGGCGGACGAGGCGCCGCTGCTCAGGCTGTTCGAGGAGTGCGAGGACTGGTTCACGGCGGCGACGGGCCTGCCGTCGGGGCCGGCTGATGTGCAGAGCCTGTTCTACGCGCTGCCCGAGGGCGCCGGCCCCGAGGACAAGGTGCTGCTGGTGCTGGAACGGGAGGGGGTCGTCGCGGGCGTGGTGGACGCCGTGCGCAACCACCCGCAGCCGGGATCGGTATCGGTGGGCCTGTTCCTGCTGGCGCCCTGGGCGCGGGGCCGGGGCCTCGGCCGGGCCCTGGCAGAGTCCCTGCTCGACCGCGCCGGGGACGTGCCGGTGGTGACGGCCACGGTGCCGCTCCGCTGGGAGCCCGGCGGACGTTTCCTTCAGCGGCTCGGGTTCGCTCTGGATGCCGACGCACCGCGGGAAGGACGTGTGCGAGGGGCGGTGCTCCGGCCCTTGAGGCACTGAGCGCTCCGACGGAGGTGCCGTGGACGGCCGTCGATCGGGTGCGGCAGCGTCGTGGCTGACAGCACGGTTCCCCGCGCCCTCCGGACGGGCCCTACGCCCGGCCCGCGAAGTCCCCGGCGTGGTCCCGCGCCCACTGGGCGAACGTACGGGCCGGAACTCCGGTGGTCTTCTCCACCGTGTCGGTGATCTCCGGCGGTACGCCGACCGTCTCCCCGAACGTCCGCAGCAGCCGCTCCAGCATCTGCGGCGGCACGTGCGGGAACAGCTCCGGGCCCGCCTCGCCGGGGTCCGTCTCCACGAACGTCAGCTCCCGGCCGAGGGCCGCGCCGATCGCCGCGACCTGCTCGGCGTTGCTGGTCGCCCCGGGGCCGGTCAGCCGGTGCACGGCGCCCTCGTGCCCACCGTCGAGCAGGACCCGCTCGGCGACGGCCGCGATGTCGTCCTCGTGGATCGGCGCGGAGAGCGCGTCCGCGAACACCCCGCGCACGGTGTCGCCGGCCCGGATCTGCGGCGCCCACTGCAGGGCGTTGGTCGCGAACGCGTTGGGCCGCAGGAACGTCCAGGCGAGTTTGCTGTCGCGGATCTGCTGTTCGGCGGTGGCGTGCATGACGTGGATGGGGTGGGTCTCGTCGGCACCCTCCTGGACGATGCCGCTGGAGAGCAGCACGACATGGCGCACGCCCCGGGCGCGGGCCGCCGCCAGCAGGTCGGGCGCGGCGGCCTGTGCGTAGAGGAAGAGGGCGGTCGCCCCGCCGAAGAGGGCGGCCGGCTCGTCCGGCTGGAACCGCACCACCTCGGCGCCGTCGGGCAGGGCGGCCCGCCGCGGGTCGCGGGTGAGAGCCCGCACGGGCCGGCCCGCGGCGAGGAGACGGTCAACGAGGGCACGGCCGACGTTGCCGGTCGCACCGGTCACTACGATCACGGAACTGCCTCCCAAGGCTCGGCTGGTCGTGCCTGACAGCTAGAGCCTAGGAGGGCCGTCCGGACCGCCGCATCGTCGGCAGGGACCAGCCGCGCCCTAGGTCGCCGGGCCTACTCCGCCGGCGTCCCCTGCGCCTCTTCCGCCTCCTCCGCCCGCTCGCCGCGCACCCGCAGGGCGCGGGCCAGGTCGTCGAGCCGGTCGGCGAGGGTGCGGCGCAGGGCCGGGGTGGGGTCGGCGTCGCGCAGACAGGCCCCGCCGAACCGCAGGTTCTCGGCGTCGACGGCGTGGGCCGGGAAGGCCCAGCGGCCGGCGGCGACCGCCATCGCGGGGCCGCGCCGGGCACTGAGGCTGACGGCGTCCGGGTAGAAGCGCGGCACGTACTCCCGTACCAGCTCGGCCTGTTCGGGCTGCCAGAAGCCCTGGGCGGTGGCCGTGAAGAGGTAGTTGGACAGCTCGTCGCCCGCGAACATCGCCTCCCAGGCCGCCCGCTTGGCCTCCGGGTGGGGCAGGGCGGCACGGCAGCGGGCGGCGCCCTCCTGGCCGGTGGCGCTCGGGTCGCGCTCCAGCTCGGCGGCGATGGCGGCCTCGTCGGTGGCGCCCAGCGCGGCGAGCCGGGCGAGGATGCGCCAGCGCAACTCGGGGTCCAGCTCCGGGCCGCCGGGCACCGTGCCGTCGGCGAGCCAGGCGGCGATGGTGTCGGGGTGGGCCGCCACGCCGATCAGGTGCCGTACGGCGATCAGCCGCAGGCCGGGGTTGTCACCGTCCTCGGTGCGCCGCAGCAGGTCGCGGCAGAGCGCGGTGAGGGTCGACAGGGCGGCCGGGCGGTCCTCGGGCCTCAGGTACTGGTCGGCGATCTGGCCGGAGGCGAAGGCGAGGACGCCCTGGGCGATGGCCAGGTCGGTCTCGCGCGGGAGGTGGGCGCGGGCCGCCTCCAGGTAGGCGGCGGGCGGGAGTTCGCCGTCGCGCACGGCGTCCCGCAGGGCGTTCCAGACGACCGCGCGGGTGAGCGGGTCGGGCAGCCCGGACAGGCCGGCGCGGACCGTCTCGAAGGACTCGGCGTCGAAGCGGACCTTGGCGTAGGTGAGGTCGCCGTCGTTGAGCAGGAGCAGGGCCGGGCGCTTGCCGATGGGCTGCGGCGCGGTCTGCGGGACGTCGAGGTCGACGCGCTCGCGCAGCACCAGCCGGCCCTTGTCGGCGACCTCGTGGTCGTACAGGCCGGCGGTGAGGCGGTGCGGGCGGCTGCCCGCGCGGTCGACGGTCAGCGTGCAGGTGCCGTCGGCGGCGACGACGGGCGTGAGCTTGTCCACGCCGGTGGTGCGCAGCCAGCTGTCGGCCCAGGCGGGCACGTCGCGGTCGGTGGCGGAGGCGAGGGAGTCGATGAAGTCGGCGAGGGTGGCGTTGCCGAACCTGTGGCGGGAGAAGTGGGTGTTGATGCCCGCGAGGAAGTCCTTCTCGCCGAGCCAGGTGGCGAGCTGGCGCAGCGCGGAGGCGCCCTTGGCGTAGGAGATGCCGTCGAAGTTGAGCAGGGCGGCGGCGGTGTCGTCGACGCTCTCGGGGGCGACCGGGTGGGTGCTCGGCCGCTGGTCGGCGTCGTAGCCCCAGGCCTTGCGGGTGACGCCGAACTCGGTCCACGGGCCGGTGAAACGGGTGGCCTCGGCGGTGGTCTGGTAGCCCATGTACTCGGCGAAGGACTCGTTCAGCCAGATGTCGTCCCACCACTTGAGCGTGACGAGGTCGCCGAACCACATGTGGGCCATCTCGTGTGCGATGACCATGGCCCGGGTCTCCCGCTCGGCGTCGGTGACGGCGGAGCGGTAGACGAACTCGTCACGGAAGGTGACCAGGCCGGGGTTCTCCATGGCGCCCGCGTTGAACTCGGGGACGAACGCCTGGTCGTAGGAGTCGAAGGGGTACGGCTCCTCGAACTTCTCGTGGTAGCGGTCGAAGCACGCGCGCGTGATGTCGAGGATCTCGTCGGCGTCGGCGTCGAGGTGGGGCGCGAGGGAGCGGCGGCAGTGGATGCCGAAGGGCAGTCCGCGGTGCTCGGTGCGCACCGAGTGCCAGGGGCCCGCGGCGACGGCCACCAGGTAGGTGGAGATCGGCGGGGTGGGCGCGGCCTGCCAGACACCGTCGCCCCGGTGCTCGGCGACGCCGTTGGCGAGCACGGTCCAGTTCTCGGGCGCCTTGACGCAGACCTCGAAGACGGCCTTCAGGTCGGGCTGGTCGAAGGCGGCGAGGACGCGCTGGACGTCGTCCATGAACATCTGCGTGTAGACGTACGTCTCGCCGTCGCTCGGGTCGGTGAAGCGGTGCATGCCCTCGCCGGTGTGGGAGTACCGCATGGCCGCGTCGACGCGCAGCTCGTGCTCGCCGGCGGAGAGGTTCTTCAGCGGGAGCCGGCCGTCGTCCAGCGACTCGGGGTCCAGGGGCTCTCCGTCGAGCGTGACGGCGCGCAACTCGGCGGGCTTCAGCTCCACGAACGTGTCCCCGGCAAACCGCGCCGTGAACCGGATCACGGTGCGGGAGTCGAAGGTCTCGTCCCCGGTCGTGAGGTCCAGTTCGACCGTGTAGCGGTGGACGTCGAGGAGCTGTGCTCGGAGCTGCGCTTCGTCGCGCGTGAGTACGGACATGCAGGCCATGCTGCCTGATCACAGTGACAGCGCACAGGGGGTGGCCGGGTTCACGGCTTATGTCCGGATCGCCATCCGGGCCCGCGTACGCTCCGGACCGGCCCCGCCCGCTCCCGACCGCTTCCTGTGCGCTACCGAGCGACCTCCTGCGGTCCTGCACGGTCCTCGCCCGCTCCCGCCACACCCCCGCCCTCTCCCCCAGCGCCCTCACGGGTCCGGTGGGACCGCCACGCATCACGTCCGGCGACGGCCCCGCCGGGCCCGGCGGGGTCACTCCTCCGGCTGCTCCCCGTTCGCGGTGTCCTCGGCGATGCGCTCGTGGTGCCGGATCACCTCCGCGATGATGAAGTTCAGGAACTTCTCGGCGAAGGCCGGGTCGAGCTTGGCGTTCTCCGCGAGGCGGCGCAGCCGGTCGATCTGGCGGGCCTCGCGGGCCGGGTCGGCGGGCGGCAGCTGGTGCACCGCCTTGAGCCGGCCGACCTGCTGGGTGGCCTTGAACCGCTCGGCGAGGAGGTGAACGACGGCCGCGTCGATGTTGTCGATGCTGTCGCGCAGCCGCTCCAGCTCCTGACGGACCTCCGGGTCCACGTCACCGGTTCCGGTGTTGCTGGTGGTCATGCACGTCACCCTAGGGGTTCTGCGGGCTGCGCCTTAAGGGCTGTCCGCAGAGTGGATCACCGGCGGATCGTCCGGGTCCGGCACCCGGTCGCTCCAGCCGCCGGGCACGCTGCGGCCCTGCTGGGCACGGAAGCGGGCCGGGGCCACGCCCACCCGGCGCGTGAACAGCCGGGAGAAGTACGCGGGGTCGTCGTAGCCGACGCGGCGGGCGACGGCGGCGACGGGCAGCTCGGTGGCGGCGAGGAGTTCCTTGGCGCGGCCGAGGCGGATCCGGAGCAGGTAGTCCTTGGGGCTGCAGCCCGCGGCCCGGCGCACCGCGCCCCGCAGCTGGGCGGTGCTCATCCCGTGCCGGGCGGCGTGGTCGGCGACGCTCATCGGGGTGCAGGCATGCCGCGCGAGGGCCTGCAGCACCTGGTCGCCGTCGGGCGCGAGATCGGCGCGGGCCCGGCGCAGGGCGACGAGGAGCTCGTGCACGGCGGCGCCGGTCTCCACCTCCAGCAGCGGGTTGCCGCGGCGGGCGGCGCGGGCGATGCGGGCGACCACCGCGCGGGGCGCGGAGGCGTCGGAGAGCGGGACGACGGGACGGTCCGGCTCGATGTAGCCCAGCTCGGTGTACGTCGTGGTGGCGGGCCCGGCGAAGTCGACGAAGCCCTCGTCCCAGCCGGTGTCCGGATCGGGCGCGTAGTGGTGGGCCACGCCGGGGGTGAGCCACAGCAGCGCGGGCGCGGTCACGGCCGTACGGCGGCCGTCGGCGTCCCGGTACCAGCCGCGGCCCGTGCTGATCACGACGGCCACGTGGTGGTCGAGGGTGCGCGGGCCGACCGTGGGCAGCGTCCCGTGCTGGAGGCCGACGCCGAGGCAGACCAGGCCGAGGCGGTGGTGTGCGGGGCCGGGGCTGAAGAACCGCATCCAGGTCTGGTACATCGGCGCTCCTGGCGGGCGTGCGGTGAGCGGGACTCTGGTCCGAGCAGCGCCGATCTTCGTCCAGGGCGCTGATCACCGGAAGGGCTGAGGCTGGGGCGCACGAGCGACTTCCGGGTGGGGGAATCCGAATCCTGCTGGACGGGCGGCCGGCACGGCTGCTGTCCGGGACGCTGCACCCCTTCCGGATGCGCCAGGGGCACTGGCGGCACCGGCCGGCCAAGCGGCGGGCGATGGGCCTCAACTGCGTGGAGACGTGCGTCCCCTGGAACCTGCACGAGCCGGGCCCCGGAGGCCAGCGGGACGTGCAGGGGCCGGGCCGGTTCCTGCACGGGGGCGGGAACGCGGTGGGGGTGCCGGAGCTGCAGGAGAGCGCCCCGGAGCGCCCGGCGCCCCGCCTCCTGCCCGTGTGACCGGCCGTCCCTCCCGCCTACAGTGGAGAGGAGTTCCGGCGTCTTTGGGGGTGCGGCGTGGCGAACGGCGGACCGGTCCAGCACGGCTATCCACACCTGGAGACGGTGCGGGCCGCCATCACCGCGCTGTACAAGCGCCTGTCCTACGCCACCGTCCAGACGTTCTCGGCCAGCCTCGCGCCCGCCGACGTGGCCTTCTGCGACACCGACGATCTGCATCTGGGCGCGCAGCGGGTGGCCCGCGAGCTCGTGCGGCACTTCCGGCTGCCGGACGCACGGCTGATCGTCGGCTTCCGGGAGATGACCCACGCGGCGAACGTGGAACTGGCGGCGGGCCCCGAGTACTTCGTGGAGCTGAACGACCGTTTCCGCACGCACCGCCGGGACATCGGTGCGGCGCTCGCCCACGAGGTGGCGCACGTCTATCTGCACCGCCTGGACCTCTCCTTCCCGACGACGGCGGAGAACGAGATCCTCACGGACACGGTGACGACCTATCTGGGCGCGGGCTGGCTGCTGCTGGACGCCTTCCGGGAGGACGGGGTCTCCTCCCAGAAGCTGGGCTATCTGACCCCGGAGGAGTTCGGTTACGTCCTCGCCAAGCGGGCGCTGCTCTTCCACGAGGACCCCTCGGTGTGGTTCACCAGCCCGCAGGCCTACGAGGCGTATGTGCGGGGGAGGACCCAGGCCCGGCGGGACGAGCAGCAGCCGCCGCTGACCGGGGCGGGCTGGGCGGGCCGGCGCCGCTACGCCCACGACCGCCGGCACGCGCCCTCGGTCGCGCCGGGGCCGTCCGCGCCCTACGCCTTCACCCCCGACCCCGTCGGCCACCTGCGCGTGTCCTTCCCCTGCCCCACCTGTCACCAGCGGATCCGGGTACCGGTCAAGGGGCGGGTACGGGCGCGGTGCGGGCTGTGCCGGACGGTGCTGGAGTGCGACACCTGAGTGGAGCGCCAGGCATGAGTCCTCGGTCGGACCGGACGGACTTGTTGTTAGCGTGGGCGCATGGCCAAGGCGGACGAGAAGCCCGACGAGACGGCACGGTCACGGACGCTGCGGCAGCTCATGGAGGTGAGCCGGGTCCACAGCGGGGTAGCGGTCATGTTCCACTCGGCCGTCGCCGCCAGGCAGGGGCTGAACGCGACAGAGGAGAAGACCCTCGACCTCCTGCAGCGGCACGGCCCACTGACCGCGAAGGACCTCGCCGAGCTGACCGGGCTCGCCCCCGCCTCCGTCACCGGTCTGCTCGACCGGCTGGAGACCAAGGGTTTCGTGCACAGGGCCAGGCACCCGACGGACAGGCGCCGGGTGCTGGTCGAACTGAACCGGGACAAGCTCGCCGAACTCGCCGAACTCTTCGAGGACTGGGCGCGGGACGTCGTCGAGGCCTGCGAGGAGTTCAGCACCGACGAGCTGCGGACCGTCATCCGCTTCCTGTCCGTCATGAGCGAGCGCGGGCGCGCCGCGGCGGCCCGCCTGACCGGCTGAACGCGGGCGCCTACGCGCGCACGGCGATCCCGTCCAGCACCATCGACAGGTACTGGCGTGCGATCTCCTCGGGGCTGTGCTGCCCGCCGGGCCGGTACCAGGAGGCGGCGACCCATACGGTGTCGCGCACGAAGCGGTAGGTGAGACGGACGTCGAGGTCGGCGCGGAAGACGTGCTCGGCGACTCCGCGTTCCAGCGTGCCGAGCCACGCCTTCTCGAACCGCGTCTGCGACTCCACGAGGAACGCGAACCGCTCCTGCGCGGCGAGCTGCCGGCTCTCCTTCTGGTAGATCGCGACCGCCGCGCGGTGCCGGTCGATCTCCCGGAAGGACTCGGTGACGAGCGCCTCCAGTGTCTCGCGGGCCCCGAGTCCGGAGCCGAGGACGGTGTCGTAGCCGTCCCACAGCTCGTCGAGGAAGGTCCGCAGGATCTCCTCGAGCATCGACTCCTTGGAGTCGAAGTGGTAGTACAGGCTGCCCGCGAGCATCCCGGCGTGATCGGCGATCCGGCGGACGGTGGTGGCGTTGTACCCGAGCTCGGCGAACACCTCGGCAGCGGTGCTGAGCAGTTCGCCGCGCCGGGCCGCCGCCGCGGTCACCCGGGGCTTCTTGTTGGTCGACACGGACCCATTGTTTCAAACGTTTGTTAGGGGAACGGCACGATGCCCGCGGCACGTGCCGCCGCCAGCCACTGCGGGAACTCGCCGACGAGCCGGTCGTACAGCTCGGTGTCCGAGACGCGCCGCGGGTCCGGGCCGAGGTGGAAGAAACCGGCGTTGTCCACCATCCGCTTCTCCGGTACGGCCAGCTCGTCCAGCTTGCGCAGGAACTCGAACTGCCGGCTGCCGGGGTCGCCGAAGCCGACGAACTGCCAGAACAGCGGCAGCCGAGCCGCCTTGCACAGATGGCGTTCGGCGGCGAACTTGTCGGCCGGGCCGCCGTCGGTCTGGAAGACGACCAGGGCGGGGTCGGTGGCACCGCTGTCCAGGTAGTGGTCGATGACCGCGTCCATCGCCAGGTGATAGCTGGTCCTGCCCATGTGCCCGAGCCCCGCCACGATCCGCTCGATGCTGCCCCGGTGGCTGTCGAGGGCGATGTCGGTGACCGCGTCGACGTCCGTGGAGAAGAACACCACCGGCACCCGGCCGTCGTCGTCCAGATGCGCGGACAGGCCCAGCACCCGGTCGGCGAGCGTCTGCACGCTGCCGTCCCTGTAGTACGGCTTCATCGAGCCGGAGTGGTCGACGACCAGGTAGACCGCGGCGCGCAGGCCGTCCAGGCCGTGCTTGAGGAGCGACACCCCCGCCGACCTGTAGGCGCCGGCGAGCGCCGGTGCGGTCCGCTCCACCTTGCTGAGACTGATCGCGGCCATGGCCCCCCTCGATTGTCCGGGGCGAGCCTACGTGATCGGCAACCCCGGTTCTCCCTCCCGTCACATCAGTTCGCTAGTTTGTTCGCCGCCGACCCCACCGGCTTCTTCCTGTAGCCCTTCTCTCCTTCGAGGAGCCGGCCGTGGCCGCCGATTCCGTCATCACCACCTGCTTCCGTCACCCGCGGGTGGAGTCCCATGTCCGCTGCACCCGCTGCGACCGCTACATCTGCCCGTCCTGCATGCGCGAGGCCGCCGTCGGCCACCAGTGCGTGGAGTGCGTGAAGGAGGGGGCGCGGACGATCCGCCGGGCCCGCACCGCGTTCGGCGGCCGGATCGGCACGGTCCCGCTGGTGACGTACGTGCTCGTCGGGCTCAACGTGCTCGCCTATCTCGCCGAGCTGGCCCGGCCGTCGGCCGAGGACCGCTTCGCCATGCTCGGCACCGTGCCCGCGGGGTACCTGCCGGAGGGCGTCGCGCACGGCGAGTGGTACCGGATGCTGACCGGCGCCTTCCTCCATCTGACGCCCGGCGAGGGCACGTTCGGCCTCACGCACGTCCTGTTCAACATGCTGGCGCTGTGGAACATCGGCCGGGTGGTCGAGGCGCAGCTGGGCAGGGTCCGCTACCTCGCCCTGTATCTGCTGTCGGCGCTGGGCGGCTCGGTGCTGGTGCTGCTGCTCGCCCCCACGGCCTTCACGGTCGGCGCGTCCGGCGCGATCTTCGGTCTGGGCGCCGCGTACTGGGTCATGGGCCGCCGCCTCGGCCACGACATGCGGGCCGTCAACCAGTACATGGCCGGGCTGCTGCTGTGGATGGTGGTCTCCGCCTGGGCGACCTCCTGGCAGGCCCACCTCGGCGGCCTGCTCACGGGCGCGGTGGTCGCGCTGGCCTACGCCTACGCACCCCGGGACGGCCGGCGCACGCTGGTCCAGGCGGGGGTGTGCGTCGCGCTGCTGGCGCTGCTGCTGGCGCTGACCTGGGTGAAGGTGTCGTCGCTGACGAGCTGAGCAGCAACTGTGCACGCAAAGGTGACGGCGCCTGCCCGGGTCCGGTCGGGGACTTGCCGGGCAGGCGCCGTCAGTGTTCCGCACGCCGTTGTACGGGACGTTTCTCGAGTGCCGTCAGACCGCCAGGGCGCGGTCGGTCGGGCGGATCGGGGCCGGCAGGTCGCTGGCACCGGTCAGGAACCGGTCGACACCGCGGGCGGCCGAGCGGCCCTCCGCGATCGCCCACACGATGAGGGACTGGCCGCGGCCGGCGTCACCGGCGACGAACACACCCGGCACGTTGGTCTGGAAGTCGGCGTCGCGGGCGATGTTACCGCGTTCGTCGAGGTCCAGGCCGAACTGCTCGACCAGCCCGTTCTCCCGGTCAGTGCCGGTGAAGCCCATGGCGAGGGTGACCAGCTGGGCCGGGATCCTGCGCTCGGTGCCCGGCTTGGAGGTCAGCTTGCCGTCGACGAACTCCACTTCGGCCAGGTGCAGCCACTGCACGTTGCCGTCCTCGTCGCCCTCGAAGTGAGTGGTGGAGGCGGAGTAGATCCGCTCGCCGCCCTCCTCGTGGGCCGAGGTGACCTTGTACAGGAGCGGGAAGGTCGGCCAGGGCTGGTGGGCCGGATGCCGCTCGTCGTTCGGGCGGGGCATGATCTCCAGCTGGGTGACGGAGGCCGCGCCCTGCCGGTGGGCGGTGCCCACGCAGTCCGCGCCGGTGTCACCGCCGCCGATGACGACGACGTGCTTGCCCTCGGCCGAGATCGGGGCGGTGACGTAGTCACCCTCCTGGACCTTGTTCGCCAGGGGCAGGTACTCCATCGCCTGGTGGATGCCCTTGAGCTCGCGGCCCGGCACCGGCAGGTCGCGGGCCATGGTCGCACCGGCGGCGATCACGATCGCGTCGTAGCGCTTCTTCAGGTCGCGGGCGTTGATGTCGCGGCCGACCTCGACGCCGGTGCGGAAGCGGGTGCCCTCCGCGCGCATCTGCTCGATACGGCGGTTGATGTGCCGCTTCTCCATCTTGAACTCGGGGATGCCGTACCGGAGGAGACCTCCGATGCGGTCCGCGCGCTCGTAGACGGCGACGGTGTGACCGGCCCGGGTCAGCTGCTGCGCGGCGGCGAGACCCGACGGGCCGGAGCCGATGACCGCGACCGTCTTGCCGGACAGGCGCTCGGGGATCTGCGGGGCGACGTCCCCGGTCTCCCACGCCTTGTCGATGATCGAGACCTCGACGTTCTTGATGGTGA
This sequence comes from Streptomyces sp. NPDC046759, assembly GCF_040645475.1. Lineage (NCBI taxonomy): Bacteria > Bacillati > Actinomycetota > Actinomycetes > Kitasatosporales > Streptomycetaceae > Streptomyces > Streptomyces sp. NPDC046759. The sequence continues at coordinate 38,522 of NZ_JBEYYJ010000019.1, forward strand.
CCGGCGGCTGGTTGATGCCCAGCACGCACGCCGACTCACAGGGGGCCGGGCACAGGCGACCGGTGAACTCCGGGAAGTTGTTGGTCGCGTGCAGGCGCTCCTGGGCGGCCGCCCAGTCCTCCCGGTAGGCGTAGTCGTTCCACTCCGGGATCAGGTTCCCCAGCGGACAGCCGTTGTGGCAGAACGGGATGCCGCAGTCCATGCACCGGCTGGCCTGCTTGCTGATGATCGGCAGCAGGGAGCCGGGGACGTAGACCTCGTTCCAGTCCCTGACGCGCTCACCGACGGGACGGGTCTTGGCGACCTCGCGGCCGTGGTTCAGGAAGCCCTTCGGGTCAGCCATTGATCGCCGCCTCCATCATCTTCTCGGTGATCTCGGTCTCGGTCAGACCGGCTCGCTCGGCGGCTTCCTTGGCGGCGAGCACTGCCTTGTACGTGCTGGGGATGATCTTGCTGAACCGCTCCACGGCCGCGTCCCAGTCGGCGAGCAGCTTCTCGGCGACCGTCGAGCCGGTCTCCTCGGCGTGGCGGCGCACCACGTCGTGCAGCCACTGCCTGTCCGCCTCGTCCAGCGCCTCGATGGAGTCGGCGTTGCCGGCGTTGACGTTGTCGCGGTCGAGGTCGATGACGTAGGCGATACCGCCGGACATGCCCGCCGCGAAGTTGCGGCCGGTCGGGCCGAGGACGACCGCGTGACCGCCGGTCATGTACTCGCAGCCGTGGTCGCCCACGCCCTCGGAGACGACCAGCGCGCCGGAGTTGCGGACGCAGAACCGCTCACCGGTACGGCCGCGCAGGAACAGCTCGCCGCCGGTGGCGCCGTAGCCGATGGTGTTGCCCGCGATGGTCGAGTACTCGGCGAGGTGGTCGGCGGACCGGTCCGGACGGACGACGATCCGGCCGCCGGACAGGCCCTTGCCGACGTAGTCGTTGGCGTCGCCCTCCAGGCGCAGCGTGACACCGCGCGGCAGGAACGCGCCGAACGACTGGCCGGCCGAACCCGTGAAGGTGATGTCGATGGTGTCCTCGGGCAGGCCCGCACCACCGAACTTCTTCGTCACCTCGTGGCCGAGCATGGTGCCGACCGTGCGGTTGATGTTGCGGATGGCCACCTGGGCGCGCACCGGCTGGGCCTCGGTCGCGTCGTTCGCGGCCAGGGCGTCGGCGGCGAGCTTGATCAGCTCGTTGTCCAAGGCCTTCTCCAGGCCGTGGTCCTGCGCGATCAGCTGGTGGCGGACGGCGCCCTCGGGCAGGTCCGGCACGTGGAACAGCGGCTCCAGGTTCAGGCCCTGGGCCTTCCAGTGGTTCACGGCGCGCTCGACGTCCAGCGCCTCGGCGTGGCCGACGGCCTCCTCGATGGAGCGGAAGCCCAGCTCGGCCAGCAGCTCGCGGACCTCCTCGGCGATGAACCGGAAGAAGTTCACCACGTACTCGGCCTTGCCGGCGAAGCGGTCGCGCAGGACCGGGTTCTGGGTGGCGATGCCGACCGGGCAGGTGTCCAGGTGGCAGACGCGCATCATCACACAGCCGGAGACGACGAGCGGAGCGGTCGCGAAACCGAACTCCTCGGCGCCGAGCAGGGCGGCGATGACCACGTCACGGCCGGTCTTCAGCTGACCGTCGGTCTGCACGACGATCCGGTCCCGCAGGCCGTTGAGCAGCAGGGTCTGCTGGGTCTCGGCGAGGCCGAGCTCCCAGGGGCCGCCCGCGTGCTTGAGGGACGTCAGCGGGGAGGCACCGGTACCACCGTCGTGGCCGGAGATCAGGACCACGTCCGCGTGCGCCTTGGACACACCGGCCGCGACCGTGCCGACGCCGACCTCCGACACCAGCTTCACGTGGATGCGCGCGGCCGGGTTGGCGTTCTTGAGGTCGTGGATCAGCTGGGCCAGGTCCTCGATGGAGTAGATGTCGTGGTGCGGCGGCGGCGAGATCAGGCCGACGCCCGGCGTCGAGTGACGCGTCTTGGCGACCCACGGGTAGACCTTGTGGCCGGGCAGCTGGCCGCCCTCGCCGGGCTTGGCGCCCTGGGCCATCTTGATCTGGATGTCGTCCGCGTTGACCAGGTACTCGGAGGTCACGCCGAAGCGGCCGGAGGCGACCTGCTTGATGGCGGACCGGCGCGCCGGGTCGTACAGGCGCTCCGGGTCCTCGCCGCCCTCACCGGTGTTGGACTTGCCGCCCAGCTGGTTCATGGCGATGGCGAGGGTCTCGTGCGCCTCCTTGGAGATGGAGCCGTACGACATGGCGCCCGTCGAGAACCGCTTGACGATCTCGCTCACCGGCTCGACCTCGTCGATGGAGATCGGCTGCCGGTCGGACTTGAAGCCGAACAGGCCGCGCAGCGTCATCAGGCGCTCGGACTGCTCGTTCACGCGGGAGGTGTACTTCTTGAAGATGTCGTAGCGGCCCGTGCGCGTGGAGTGCTGGAGGCGGAAGACCGTGTCCGGGTCGAACAGGTGCGGCTCGCCCTCGCGGCGCCACTGGTACTCGCCGCCGATCTCCAGCGCGCGGTGCGCCGGGGCGATGCCGGAGGCCGGGTACGCCTTGGCGTGGCGGGCGGCGACCTCCTCGGCGATGACGTCGATGCCGACGCCGCCGATCTTGGTGGCGGTGCCGTTGAAGTACTTCTCGACGAAGGCCTCGTCCAGGCCGACGGCCTCGAAGACCTGGGCGCCGCGGTAGGAGGCGACGGTGGAGATGCCCATCTTCGACATGACCTTCAGGACGCCCTTGCCGAGCGCGTAGATCAGGTTCTTGATGGCCTTCTCCGGCTCCAGGCCGCTGAGGAAGGTGCCGGCGCGCAGCAGGTCCTCGACCGACTCCATCGCCAGGTACGGGTTGACGGCGGCCGCGCCGAACCCGATGAGCAGGGCGACGTGGTGGACCTCGCGGACGTCGCCGGCCTCGACCAGCAGGCCCACGTGGGTGCGCTGCTTGGTGCGGATGAGGTGGTGGTGGACGGCCGCGGTGAGCAGCAGCGACGGGATCGGCGCGTGCTCGGCGTCGGAGTGGCGGTCCGACAGGACGATCAGGCGGGCGCCGTTGTCGATGGCGGCGTCGGCCTCGGCGCAGATCTCCTCGATGCGCGCGGCGAGGGAGTCGCCGCCGCCGGAGACCCGGTAGAGGCCGGAGAGGGTCGCGGCCTTGAAGCCGGGCATGTCGCCGTCGGCGTTGATGTGGATGAGCTTGGCCAGCTCGTCGTTGTCGATGACCGGGAAGGGCAGCACGACGGACCGGCAGGAGGCGGCGGTCGGGTCGAGCAGGTTGCCCTGCGGGCCGAGCGACGAACGCAGGGAGGTGACCAGCTCCTCGCGGATCGCGTCCAGCGGCGGGTTGGTGACCTGCGCGAACAGCTGGGTGAAGTAGTCGAACAGCAGCCGCGGGCGCTCGGAGAGGGCCGCGATGGGCGAGTCCGTGCCCATGGAGCCGATCGGCTCGGCGCCGGCCTTGGCCATCGGCGCCAGGATGATGCGCAGCTCCTCCTCGGTGTAGCCGAAGGTCTGCTGGCGGCGGGTGACCGAGGCGTGGGTGTGGACGATGTGCTCGCGCTCGGGCAGGTCGCCCAGCTCGATCTCGCCGGCCTCCAGCCATTCGGCGTACGGCTGCTCGGCGGCGAGGGCCGACTTGATCTCGTCGTCCTCGATGATGCGGTGCTCGGCGGTGTCGACGAGGAACATCTTGCCGGGCTGCAGACGGCCCTTGCGGACGACCCTGGCCGGGTCGATGTCGAGGACGCCGACCTCGGAGCCGAGGACGACGAGGCCGTCGTCGGTGACCCAGTAGCGGCCGGGGCGCAGACCGTTGCGGTCGAGCACGGCGCCGACCTGGGTGCCGTCGGTGAAGGTGACGCAGGCCGGGCCGTCCCAGGGCTCCATCATCGTGGAGTGGAACTGGTAGAAGGCGCGCCGGGCCGGGTCCATGGAGTCGTGGTTCTCCCACGCCTCGGGGATCATCATCAGCACGGAGTGCGGCAGCGAACGACCGCCCAGGTGCAGCAGCTCCAGGACCTCGTCGAAGGAGGCGGAGTCGGAGGCGTCCGGCGTGCAGACCGGGAAGATCCGGTCGAGCTCGCGGTCGCCGAAGAGGTCGGAGACCAGCTGGGACTCGCGGGCGACCATCCAGTTGCGGTTGCCCTTGACGGTGTTGATCTCACCGTTGTGCGCGACGAACCGGTACGGGTGGGCGAGCGGCCACGACGGGAAGGTGTTCGTGGAGAACCGGGAGTGCACGAGCGCGATCGCGGAGGCGAAGCGGCGGTCGGACAGGTCCGGGAAGAAGGGCTCCAGCTGGCCGGTGGTCAGCATGCCCTTGTAGACGATGGTGCGCGCGGAGAGCGACGGGAAGTAGACACCGGCCTCGCGCTCGGCGCGCTTGCGCAGCACGAACGCCTTGCGGTCCAGCGCGATGCCCTCGCTGGCGCCCTCGGCGACGAAGAGCTGCCGGAAGACCGGCATGGTGGAACGGGCGGTGGCCCCGAGCAGTTCGGGTGCGACCGGGACCTCACGCCAGCCGAGGACGTTCAGCCCCTCCTCACCGGCGATCGTCTCGATCTGTGAGACGACCTCGGCGGTCCCCTCCGCGGGCAGGAAGGCGATGCCGGCGGCGTACGCCCCGGCCGCCGGCAGCTCGAATCCGGCCACCTCACGGAAGAAGGCGTCGGGCACCTGGGAGAGGATGCCGGCGCCGTCGCCCGAGTCGGGCTCGGAGCCGGTGGCGCCGCGGTGCTCCAGGTTGCGCAGCACGGTGAGTGCCTGCTCGACCAGGGTGTGGGACGCCTCGCCGGTGAGGGTGGCGACGAAACCGACGCCACAGGCGTCGTGTTCGTTGCGGGGGTCGTACATACCCTGCGCAGCAGGGCGAGCATCCATGAACGACCAGTTCTGGCCATTCGCGGAATGCTGGGACGGCTGGCGCGGCGTACGCATCGGCTCTCCCGTCGTCGTCATGAGGCATGTGGCAGGTGCCGAGGGACGACGTTGGCCCTCTGCGTGAGATCAAAATTTCGTGCAGGTTACATGATGGGGCGGTTCTCGGGAAGCGGATAGACCGTTCCAACATGCGGACGCCACGGGCTCCGTGGCGTCGGTGCCGCCCATGGGCGGCGGGGGGTGCCGCACGGTGGCGACGGGGGTGCCGCGCAGGGCGACGGGGACCGCGCGTGGCGGCCTGGGGTGCCGCGCGGTGACGGCGCACGTATGAAGGGGGACCGTACGGACGAGATCGGTCGGATCCGGCGTCCGGCGGCCCGATAAGGGGGCGGGGGGAGCGTCTTCACTCATCCCGCGGGGGTGCGTCGGGCGTCGTTGCCCGCGGCGCTTACGGCTCATGCCCGGTGGTCACGCGGTCGAAACCAGCGAGTAACGGGTGATGGCGGCTACTTATGCGGCCCGATGCATAAGTACCAGTGTAGCTATCCTACGGCCGTTCCGAACAGGGTGCCCAGGGCGTACGTCACACCGGCCGCGGCGCCGCCCAGGGCGAGCTGCCTGAGGCCGCTGTACCACCAGCTGCGCGCGGTCACCTTGGCCACGACGGCACCGCAGGCGAAGAGCCCGGCGAGGGCGAACAGCACGGCGGGCCACAGCACGGTCGCGCCGAGCAGATACGGCAGCAGGGGCAACAGGGCACCGAGGGCGAAGGACCCGAAGGAGGAGACGGCGGCGACGAGCGGCGAGGGCAGGTCACCGGGGTCGATGCCCAGTTCCTCCCGGGCGTGGATCTCCAGGGCCTGCTCGGGATCCTTGGACAGCTGGCGCGCGACCTCCCGGGCCAGGTCCGGCTCCACGCCGCGGGCGACGTACAGCGCGGCGAGCTCGTCCTCCTCGTCCTGCGGGTGCTTGCGCAGCTCACGGCGCTCGACATCGAGCTCGGCCTCGACCAGCTCCCGCTGGGAGGCGACCGAGGTGTACTCGCCGGCCGCCATGGAGAAGGCGCCGGCGGCGAGCCCCGCGAGTCCGGTGATGACAATGGTCTGGTGGCTCACGGAACCGCCGGCCACACCGGTCATCAGGGCGAGGTTGGAAACGAGTCCGTCCATGGCGCCGAAGACGGCGGGGCGCAGCCAGCCGCCGTTGACATCGCGGTGCGTGTGGTTGTCACGGTGCGCCTCGTGCAGCGCGGCCTGGGTCTCGATGATCGCCACGTGGGGCCCCCGGATAGCTTAGCCAAAGCTAACTTTGGACGAGTTCTACTTTTCGACGGTAGAGAACCTACGCCCCTTCCCCTGTTTCCGCCAGCAAGGAAAGGCTGGGCTTACCTGCGCCTTTACCTGACTTTGCTCATCCGTGCATGATCTTGCTCAGATGGCAAGCGGGTGACTCGGTGCTCACGGAGGCTCGCGCCGCCGCCCACCGTGGCACACATCCGCAAAGCGTCTCGTGGTCCCCCTCGGGGGCCCGCTGAAGGAGGCCGCCCATGGCGTCGATCGCCTGCACTTCCCCGGTCCCGACGCCCGACGGCCCCGCCGGACTCCATGACAGGGCCCGAGGCGCGCTGCTCGGCCTGGCCGTCGGGGACGCGCTGGGAGCACCCGCGGAGAATCTCAGACCGTCCGAGATCCGCGCCCGCTGGGGCCGCATCACCGGGTACGTCGAAAACAACCCCTCCGGCACGGACGACACGGAGTACGCGATCTTCTCCGGCCTCCTGCTGGCCCGGCACGGCTCGGCGCTCACTCCCGCCCATGTGGAGGCGGCCTGGCTCCAGTGGATCGCCGACCGCGCGGAGGGGCCCTTCCGGGGCGCGGGCTTCAGCGAGCGCGGCACCCTGGAGAACCTGCGCCGTGGCCTCGCCGCGCCCATCTCGGCCCAGCACCGGCACGCCTGGAGCGACGGCCTGGCGATGCGGGCCGCCCCGTTCGGCGTCTTCGCGTGCGGCCGCCCCGCCGAAGCGGCCCGGCTGGCGGCGATCGACGGCTCGATCAGCCACGAGGGCGAGGGGATCTACGGTGGCCAGGCGGTCGCGGCCGGGGTCGCGGCGGCGATGGCCGGCGCCCGGGTTCCGGTGGTGATCGCCTCCGCCCTGGCGGCGATCCCCGAGGACTCCTGGACGGCCCGCTCCCTGCGCCGTGCGGTCGCCGTGGCCCACCGCGGCGAGCGCGCGGTCCGCTCCGCGGTCGTCATCGGCGGCTATCCCTGGACCGACCTGGCGCCCGAGGCGGTCGCCCTCGCCTTCGGCGCGTACGCGGCGGCCGACGGCGACTTCCGGGAGGCCGTCCTGACGGCCGTCAACATGGGCCGCGACGCGGACACGACGGCGGCGGTGGCCGGCGCCCTGGCCGGCGCGACGCAGGGCCTCGCCGCGATCCCACCCGACTGGGCCGCGGCCATCGGCCCGGCCCGGGGGCGCTGCCTGCCCTCCATGGCCGGCCACCACGTCCTGGACATCGCCGAGCTGCTGGTCCCCGAGGAGGGCGGGAAGTGGGGGGCGGGGGTGATCCTCCCGGGACTGCTGCCGCCCGTGCCATGCCCGGAGCCGCCCCCTCCCCTTCCTCCCCCTCCTCTCCCGCCCACCGCCCGGCCGGCCGGACACCTCACACCCCTCACGCCCGCCTCCGGCGAAAGCGGACCCCGGGATCGGAACCCCCTCGTCGGTGCGGACAGGGAGGGCCGGCCATGAAACCCCGCCGGATCGAGGGCCTCCTGCTCGGCCTCGCCGCGGGCGACGCCGCCGGCTGGCCCGCCGCACGCCACCGCGCCGCCCGCATGCCCGAATGGACCCGCCGCCTCACCCGCGAACTGGACACCTTCGCCGAACAGAACGCGACCACCACGCTGCCCGTGCCGATCGCCCTCAACCAGCCCCCCGGGCCCCTCCGCCTCGGCCCCTCCGACGACGCCGAGTGGGCGGCCTTCGCCGCGGAGGCCGTGCTGCGCGCCGGCGACGACGACGCCCTGGGCGACCTCAGCCGGGAGCGCCGTACCCGCGCCGCCATCGACCTCACCTGGACCGCCGTGGCCGCGGAGGTCGCCGCCGCGGCGGACCGCGCACCCGAGATCGAGTCCGCCGTGCTCCCCCTGCGCGCCCGCATCTCCGTCCGCGCCGGTCTCGGCAACCTCGCCACCGGCCTGCGCCCGCCCGCCACCGGCCACGACAACCCGCACTACTTCGACGACGCCGCCTGCGTCCGCGCCTGCGTCCTCGCCGTCGCCCATCCCGGCGACCCCGAACGCGCCGCCGCCCTCGCCGAGTTCGACGCCCGCTACACCCAGGACGGCGACGGTGTGCACGGCGCCCGGGCCATGGCCGCGGCCCTCGCACTCGCCCTCGCCGACGCCGGCACGGACACCTGTGTGACCGCCGCCCTCGCCGAACTCCCGGCCGACACGGAGATCGGCCGCAACGCCCGCCACGCGCTCGCCCTCACCCGGGACAGCGACTCCGCCTTCGCCCTGGTCCCGCTCCTGGAGCACCAGATCGTCGACCACGTCTACAGCTACGGCATCGCCGCCGCCGAGACCGTCCCGGTCGCCCTCGCCCTGGCCACCGCGGCCGGCGGCCGTATCGCCGAGGCCGTGCCCGCCGCCGCCTGTCTGTCCCGGGTCGCCGACTCCGCACCCGCCCTCGCGGGCGCCCTCACCGGGGCCCTCGGCGGTGGCGCGGCCGTCCCGCAGACCTGGCGGGACGCCTGCCGCACCCTGTCCGGCTGCGCCCTGCCCCGTCTCACCGGCACCGACCTGGTGGAACTCGCCGGACTCCTGGAAGCCGCACAACCGGCCCGCCCAGGAGGATGATTCGGGGCATGACCCCCAAAGAGTCCAAAGGACTCAAAGAACCGGAAAACGATCCAGCTCCACACGCTGCCGCGCACACGCTCGACGAGCGGATCACCGGCGCCCTGGTCGGGGCCGCCGTCGGCGACGCCCTCGGCGGCCCGGTCGAGGGTTACGACCCCGACCGCATCGCCGAGCGCCACGGCGGCCGCATCCACGGCTTCGTCGGCCCCTGGGACGGCGACGCCTGGCGCACCGCCCGCCCCATCGCCCCGTACCACAAGGGCGACGGCCACGTCACCGACGACACCTTGATGACCCACGCGCTGATCCGGGTGTACGCCCGCGTCCGCGACCACCTCGACGCGTACGCCGTCGCCGAGCACCTGGTCCCGGACCTGATGACGAACCCGCGCTGGATCCCGGAGCTGGAGGCCGAGGCCCTGCCCCTGCACCGCCTCTTCCTCGCCGAGAAGTGGCTCGTGGCCCGGCTGGCCTACGGCCATGCCGACCCCCGGGAGGCGGGCGTCGGCAACATCGTCAACTGCGGTGCGGCGATGTACATGGCCCCGGTCGGCCTGGTCAACGCGGCCGACCCGGCCGCCGCCTACGCCGAGGCGCTGGACGTCGCCGGTGCGCACCAGTCGTCGTACGGCCGTGAGGCGGCCGGTGTCCTCGCCGCGGCCGTCGCCGCCGCCGCGACACCGGGCGCGACCCCGGACTCGGTCGTCGCCGCCTGTCTGTCCCTGGCGAAGGACGGCACACGCGAGGCCATCGAGAAGGTCTGCGAAGTGGCCGTGCGGCACCGGGATTTCGAGTCCGCGCTACGACCGCTGCGCGCGGCGGTGGCCCCGTACGACACCGTCGGTCCGGACTACCGCGCCCCCTCCCTGGCCGCCCGCCGCCCCTCCCGGCTGCATGCGATCGAGGAACTGCCCGTCGCACTCGGCATGCTGCTGGTGTCCGGCGGCGACTACCGGCACGCCGTGCTCGGCGCGGTCAATTACGGCCGCGACTGCGACTCGATCGCCACGATGGCCGGTGCCCTCGCGGGTGCCCTCGGCTCGCCCGTCCCCGAGGACTGGGCGAAGACGGTGGCGGAGGCCAGCCGACTGGACCTGTGGGAGCCCGCCCGCACGCTCGGCGAGGTCGCGCGCGAGGTCTTCCGGCGGGACGTACGCCGGCGACGGGCCCACGAGCGGGCGTTCACGGCTCTCGGAGGCGCCGCATGCTCCGACTGACCTGGGTCCAGCCGGAGGACCTGCTGGGCCACGAGCTCCGCCAGGCCCGGCTGGACGGGCGGGAACCGTCCCGGATCGAGGCGAGATGGCGGGCGGCGGGCGGCCTGGAAGCGCCGTCCCGCGCGGGAGCGTCCCCGCACCGGGCGTCCCGCTATCTGCGTCTCCTCGCGGAGGACCTGCTGGACGAACTGGCCGACCTCCCCAGTGCGCTGTCCGAGGACGAGCCGACGGACCTCGCCCGCATCAGGTCCCTGTGCGCCGACTGGCCGGTGCCTGCGAACTGCGGCGAACCGCCGTCACGCGGCGGCGGGCCGGACGTGGCCGTCCGCGCCCACGCGTCGGAGCCACGCGATCTCTCGCCGCGCGCCCCTTCGGAGCGATTCCCGGCCGCCCTCGAAGCCGCCTGGCTGGGCCGTGCCATCGGCTGTCTCCTCGGCAAGCCCGTCGAAAAGCTCCCCCTGGACGGCATCCGTGCCCTCGCCCGGGCGGCCGGGAACTGGCCCCTCACCGGCTACTTCACGGCACGCGGCGTCCCGGCGGACCTCCTCGCCGCCCATCCCTGGAACCGCCGCTCGGCCGCCACCTCCCTCGCCGAGAACATCGACGGCATGCCCGAGGACGACGACCTCGACCACCCCCTCCTCGACCTCCTTCTCCTCCAACGCCACGGCAGGGGCTTCACCACCGCGGACGTGGCGCGGCTCTGGCTGGACGAACTCCCGCCCGGCCGCACCTTCACCGCCGAACGCATCGCCTACCGCAATCTGCTCAGCGGCATCGAACCCCCGCACACGGCCCGCCACCGCAATCCCTTCCGCGAGTGGATCGGCGCCCTGATCCGCGCCGACGTGCACGGCTGGACGAATCCCGGTGACCCGGCCGCCGCCGCGGAGCAGGCGTACCGCGACGCGGTGCTCACCCACACCGCCAACGGCGTCTACGCGGCGATGTTCGCGGCCGCCGTCATCGCCACCGCCGCCACCGGCGAGCACGACGTCCACGCCTGCCTGAGCACCGGCCGCCGGGTGATCCCGCCCCGCTCCCGGCTCGCGCGGGCCGTCGACCACGCCGTCCGGCTGGCCGAGTCCTGCGAGGACTTCGACGACGTCGCGGACGAACTCCACGCCCGCTACTCCGCCGCCCACCACTGGGTGCACGCCATCCCCAACACCGCCCTGCTCGCGGCCGCCCTCACCCACGCGGACGGCGACTTCGGCGGCTCCATCGCCCGTGCGGTGGCGGGCGGTTGGGACACCGACTCGGTCGGCGCCACGGCCGGCAGCATCGCGGGGCTGCTCGCGGGCGATCCCGCCGCCCTGCCCGACCACTGGCGGGCCCCCCTGAAGAACCGGCTCGCCAGCACCGTCGCCGACTTCGACGGCACCGGCTTCGACACCCTCGCCCACCTCACCCACCTGGAGGCGACCCGCTCATGACCCACATCGTCGTCCTCGGCAGCACCAACATGGACCTCGTCACCTATGTCACGAAGGCCCCGCAGCGCGGCGAGACGGTGACGGGACGGGAGTTCCGTACGACCCCCGGCGGCAAGGGAGCCAACCAGGCGATCGCCGCGGCCCGCGCCGGTGCCACCGTCTCGATGATCGGCGCCGTCGGCAACGACGCCTTCGGCCTGCGGCTGCGCGACACCCTCGAGCACTCCGGTGTGGACACCGACTTCCTGCGCACGGTCGAGGGCCCGTCCGGCACCGCGCACATCGTGGTGGACGACGAGGGCGCCAACTCCATCGTCGTCATCCCCGGTGCGAACGGCACCGTGGACCACCTCTCCCCCGGCGACGAGGGGGTGATCGCCTCCGCCGACGCGCTGCTGCTGCAGCTGGAGATCCCGCTGGCCGCGGTCGTCGCGGGCGCCGAGGCGGCGCGCCGGCACGGGGTCCGTACGGTCCTCACCCCGTCGCCCGCCCAGCCGCTTCCGCCGGAACTCCTGGACACGACCGAGCTGTTGGTGGCCAACGAGTACGAGGCGGTCACCCTGACCGGCCGTACCGATCCGCGCGAGGCCGCCGCCGCCCTGCTGGACGTGGTGCCGGAGGTCGTCGTCACCCTCGGTGCGACGGGCAGCCTGTATCTGGCGCGGGGCACCGAGCCGCTGGTGATCCCGGCGCCGAGGGTGACCGCCGTCGACTCCACCGGCGCCGGGGACACCTTCGTCGGCGCGCTCGCGGTGGCCCTCGCCGAGGAGAAACCGGTACGGGAGGCCCTGTCCTGGGCGGCGGCCGCGGCGGCGATCTCGGTCCAGCGGGCCGGGGCGTCGACGTCGATGCCGTACCGCCCGGAGATCGACGCCCGGTTCACCGCATGAGCACGACGGCACCGCCCCTGTCCGGTCTGCGGGTGCTGGACCTGGCGACGCTGTTCGCGGGCCCGCTGGCCGCCACGCTGCTCGGCGACTTCGGCGCCGACGTCATCAAGGTCGAGCACCCGCGGCGGCCGGACCCGTCCCGCGGGCACGGCCCGGCCAGACGCGGCGTCGGCCTGTGGTGGAAGGTGCTCGGCCGCAACAAGCGGACCATCACCCTGGACCTGTCCACCTCCGGCGGCCGTGCCACCCTGCTCCGGCTCGCCGCAAGCGCCGACGTGGTGATCGAGAACTTCCGCCCCGGCACCCTGGAGAGGTGGGACCTCGGCTGGGAGGAGCTGTCCGCGGCCAATCCGCGGCTGGTCCTCACCCGCGTCACCGCCTTCGGCCAGTACGGCCCGTACGCGCACCGCGCCGGTTTCGGCACCCTCGCCGAGGCGATGAGCGGCTTCGCCGCCATCACCGGCGAGCCGGACGCGCCGCCGACGCTGCCGCCCTTCGGTCTCGCGGACTCGGTCGCGGGCCTGGCGACCGCCTACGCCGTGCTGACCGCGCTGGCCGCGCGAGAGCGCAGCGGCGCCGGGCAGGTCGTCGACATGGCGATCATCGAGCCTATCCTGGCGGTCCTCGGCCCGCACCCCACCTGGTACGACCAGCTGGGCCATGTGCAGCGACGCACCGGGAACCGCTCCGCGAACAACGCCCCGCGCAACACCTACCGCACCGCCGACGGCCTGTGGGTCGCCGTCTCCACCTCCGCGCAGTCGGTCGCGGAGCGGGTGATGCGTCTGGTGGGCCGCCCGGAGCTGACCGAGGAGCCGTGGTTCGCCACCGGCGCCGGCCGGGCCGCTCACGCCGACGTCCTGGACGCGGCGGTCGGCTCCTGGATCGCCGCCCGCACCCGCGGCGAGGTCCTCGAGGCGTTCGAGAAGGCGGAGGCCGCGGCGGCCCCCGTCCAGGACGTCCGCGACGTGCTGGCCGACCCCCAGTACCAGGCTCTGAACACGGTCACCACCGTCGACGACCCCGAACTGGGCCCGCTGCGCATGCAGAACGTGCTCTTCCGGCTCTCCTCCACCCCGGGCGCGATCCGCTGGGCCGGCCGTCCGCACGGCGCCGACACCGAGGCCGTGCTCACCGAGCTGGGTCTCACCCGGGCCGACATCGCCGCCCTGCGCACGGAGGGCGCACTGTGACCCGCGCCCCGCTCACCTGGCTCTACGTACCCGGCGACCGGCCGCACGTGGTGGCCAAGGCGCTGGTCGCGGGCGCGGACGTGGTGGTGATCGACCTGGAGGACGCCGTCGCCCCGGACCGGAAGGCGTACGCCCGCTCGGCCACCGCCGACCTTCTCAGCGCACGCCAGCCGGTCCCGGTGCACGTCCGCCTCAACGCCCCGGACAGCCCCTGGGCGGCCGACGACCTGGCCGCCCTGGCCACGCTGCCCGGCGTGTCGGGCCTGCGGCTGCCCAAGGTGAGCGCCCCGGAGCAGATCGCACGGGTCGCCGCGGCCGCCCCGCTGCCGCTGTACGCCCTGCTGGAGACGGCCCTCGCCATCGAGCGGGCCCACGCCATCGCCACCGCGCACCCCGCCCTGCGGGGCATCGCCCTCGGCGAGGCGGATCTGCGGGCCGACCTCGGGGTGCAGGCCGAGGCGGGCCTCGACTGGCCGCGCTCGCGGGTGATCGTCGCCGCCCGTGCGGCCGGTCTCGCGCCGCCGGCGCAGTCGGTCCACCCCGACATCCGCGATCTGGACGGCCTCGCCGCCTCCTGCGCCCACGGCCGCGCCCTCGGCTTCCTGGGCCGGGCGGCCATCCATCCCCGGCAGCTCCCGGTGATCGAACGGGCCTATCTGCCGACCCCGGCGGAGATCGAACACGCGGAGACGATCCTGAAGGCGGCCGCCGCGGAGGAGGGCGCCCAGGCCCTCCCCGACGGCCGGTTCGTCGACGCGGCGGTGGTCGCGACGGCCCGGCGGACGCTGTCGCTGGCACGCCGGAAGTGATCCGCAACGCGACGAGGGCGCCCGGAGGAACTCCGGGCGCCCTCGTCCTGCAGCCGGCGGTCAGCTCTTCTTCGTCGCCGACCCGGCCTCGTCCTTCGCCGCAACGGGACCCGGCTCGGCCTCGGCCCCGTCCTCGGCCTGCGGCTTGACCTCAGCCCTGTTCTCGCCCTTGTCCCCGGGCTCGTCCTCGGCCCTGTCCCCGGGCTCGTCCTCGGCCCTGTCCTCGCCCTTGTCCTCCGCCCCGGCGGCAGTGTCCGGCTCGTCGCCGCGCACTTCCTCGTGGGCGCCGGGCTCGACCACGGCTTCGCGACCTGGCCGCATCTTCGACGAGACCACCATGTACGTCACCGCCAGCAGGAACACGAGCAGCGCGGTCCAGTCGTTCAGGCGGAGCCCCAGGATGTGGTGCGCGTCGTCCACGCGCATGTACTCGATCCAGCCGCGGCCCACGCAGTACGCGGCGACGTACAGGGCGAACGCCCGGCCGTGGCCCAGCTTGAAACGGCGGTCGGCCCAGATGACCAGCAGGGCCACGCCGATGCACCACAGGGACTCGTACAGGAAGGTCGGGTGGTAGTAGCCCGGCACCCGGCCGCCCTCGGAGGAGGTGATGTGCAGGGCCCAGGGCACATGGGTCTCGCGGCCGTACAGCTCCTGGTTGAACCAGTTGCCCCAGCGGCCGATCGCCTGCGCGAAGGCGATGCCGGGCGCGACGGCGTCGGCGTACGCGGGCATCGGGATGCCCCGGCGCCGCGCACCGATCCACGCGCCGAGCGCGCCGAGCGCGATCGCGCCCCAGATGCCGAGGCCGCCCTGCCACACCTTGAAGGCGTCCACCCAGTCACGGCCCGGGCTGAAGTACAGCTCGTAGTCCGTGATCACGTGGTACAGCCGGCCGCCGACCAGGCCGAACGGCACAGCCCAGACCGCGATGTCGGCGACCGTGCCGGGCCGCCCGCCGCGAGCGATCCAGCGCTTGTTGCCGAGCCAGACGGCGACGAAGACGCCGATGATGATGCAGAAGGCGTAGCCGCGCAGCGGGATGGGGCCGAGATACAGCACCCCGCGCGACGGGCTGGGAATGTAGGCAAGTTCCATGGCAGGTCCGACGCTACCGTGCCGGGCCGTGGGGACGGCAAGCAGCCCGGCTACGGGTCCATAACGGGGGTGTGAGAAAAACCGGCGGCCGAGTGAAGGTCCTCACCCGCGGTCGGCCGCCTCGACCATCTGCTTGAGCTTGGCCGGGGTCATGGTCTGGTCCTCGTAGATGTTCTTGCCGTTGAGCAGGACGGTGGGCGTGCCGGTGAAGCCGCCGCGCTGGAAGGCCTTGTGGGACTTGTCGACCCAGCTGTCGTGGGTGCCGTCCTTGACGCACTTCTGGAAGGCGGGCGTGTCCAGACCGGGGACCTTGCCGGCCAGCTCGATCAGCTTGGCGTTGTCGGCGAACGCGTCGTCGGTCTCCTTGGGCTGGTTCGCGTACAGCACGTCGTGGTACTCGCGGAACTTTCCGGCGTCCTGGGCGCAGGCCGCGGCGTTGGCTCCGCGCAGGGAGCCGGTGCCGTGGAGGTTGCCGTCGATCAGCCGGACCAGGTGGTACTGGATCCTGAGCTTGCCGGAGTCGGCCAGTTGGTGGAGCGTCGGGCGGTAGGCGACCTCGAAGGCCTGGCAGGCCGGGCAGCGGACGTCCTCCCAGATGGTGAGCGTCGACCTGGCGTTGTCCTTGCCGACCGGGACGGCGAGGCTGTCCTTGCCCTGCGCGCCCGAGGGCGCCACCACCGGGCCCGCCTTTTCGCCGCCCTTCTTGCCGGCGTTCGCGGCGATCACGCCGATCACCGCCGCAAGGCCCAGGACGCAGACGATGCTCGCCCCCACGATCAGCGTGCGCCGCCGCTTGTCCGCGGCCTTCTGCTTCTCGCGCTCGACCGCCAGCCGCTCCCGGGCGGTGCGCTTTCCGTCATGGTTCTTCTCGCTCACACCCCCAGAACGAACCGGGGAGGCGCAGCGCGCCTCCCCGGCCCGAGGTCCACTCGTTCGAGTGACCGAATATTCTGAGCGAATTTTCCGACAGGGGCAGTGACCTGCGGTCACGCCTGGCCGCGTACGCCCTTCGCCAGCTCCTCGGCCAGCTCGCGGACCGCCTCGAGGCCCGCCGCGTGGTCGGGTGCGTCCAGCATCCGCTTCACGAAGGCGGAGCCGACGATGACGCCGTCGGCGAAGCCGGCGACCTCGGCGGCCTGCGCCTGGTTGGAGACGCCGAGTCCCACGCAGACGGGCAGGCCGGTGCCGGTCGCGCGGGTGCGTCCGACCAGGTTCTGGGCCTGCGCGCCGACGGATTCGCGGGTGCCGGTGACACCCATCAGCGAGGCCGCGTAGACGAAGCCGCTGCCCGCCGCGGTGATCTGGGCGAGCCGCTCGTCCTTGCTGCTCGGCGCCACGACGAAAACGGTCGCGAGGCCGTGCTTGTCGGCGTGCTCCCGCCACAGCGCCGACTCCTGGACGGGCAGGTCGGGCAGGATGCAGCCGGCACCGCCCGCCTCGGCCAGCTCCGCGGTGAAACGCTCGACGCCGTAGCGGTCGATGGGGTTCCAGTAGGTCATGACGAGCACGGGCTTGCCGGTCGCCTCGTACGTCTCACGGACCGTGCGCATCACGTCGGCGATCTTGACGCCGCCGCGCAGTGCGATGTCGTCGGCGGTCTGGATGACCGGGCCGTCGAGGACGGGGTCGCTGTGCGGCAGCCCCACCTCCACCACGTCCGCCCCGCCCTCGAAGACGGCGTTGATCGCCTGGATGCCGCCGTCCACCGTCGGGAACCCGGCCGGGAGGTAGGCGATGAGCGCGGACCGGCCCTCGGCCTTCGCCCTCGCGAGGGTGTCGGTCAGCAGCTGGATGTTCCCGGTCACTTGGCGTCCCCCTCGATCTCGGCGGTGTCGGCTTGGTCCGCGGCCACCTCGGCGTCGGTGTCGTACAGGCCGAAGTAGCGGGCGGCGGTGTCCATGTCCTTGTCGCCGCGGCCGGACAGGTTGACGACGATCAGGCCGTCCCTGCCGAGCTCCTTGCCGACCTCCAGGGCGCCGGCGAGGGCGTGGGCGCTCTCGATGGCCGGGATGATGCCCTCGGTGCGGGACAGCAGACGCAGGGCCTGCATGGCCGCGTCGTCCGTGATCGCGCGGTACTCACCGCGGCCCGAGTCCTTGAGGTACGAGTGCTCGGGGCCGATGCCCGGGTAGTCCAGGCCCGCCGAGATCGAGTACGGCTCGGTGATCTGGCCTTCCTCGTCCTGCAGCACGTAGGAACGGGAGCCGTGCAGGATGCCGGGCTCGCCCGCGGTCAGGGTGGCCGCGTGCTCGCCGGTCTCGATGCCGTGTCCCGCCGGCTCGCAGCCGATGAGGCGGACGCCCTCGTCGGGGATGAAGGCGTGGAAGAGGCCGATGGCGTTGGAGCCGCCGCCGACGCAGGCGACGGCGGCGTCGGGAAGGCGCCCGGCGCGTTCCAGCAGCTGCCGCCGTGCCTCCACACCGATCACGCGGTGGAAGTCGCGCACCATGGCCGGGAACGGGTGCGGGCCGGCGACGGTCCCGAACAGATAGTGGGTGTACTCCACGTTGGCGACCCAGTCGCGGAACGCCTCGTTGATGGCGTCCTTCAGGGTGCGGCTGCCGGACTTCACGGCGATGACCTCGGCGCCGAGCATGCGCATGCGGGCCACGTTCAGGGCCTGGCGCTTGGTGTCGACCTCGCCCATGTAGATGGTGCAGTCGAGGCCGAACAGCGCGCAGGCGGTGGCGGTGGCGACGCCGTGCTGGCCGGCGCCCGTCTCGGCGATGACCCGGGTCTTGCCCATCCTCTTGGTGAGCAGGGCCTGGCCGAGGACGTTGTTGATCTTGTGGGAGCCGGTGTGGTTGAGGTCCTCGCGCTTGAGGAACACCCGGGCACCGCCGGCGTGTTCGGCGAACCTCGGCACCTCGGTCAGGGAACTGGGCCGGCCGGTGTAGTGGACGAGCAGGTCGTCGAGTTCGCGGGCGAACTCGGGGTCGGCCTTGGCCTTGTCGTACTCGACGGCGACCTCGTCCACGGCGGCGACGAGGGCCTCCGGGATGAACTTGCCGCCGAAGACGCCGAAATAGCCTTCGGCGGTGGGGACTTGCCCCTCGGGGTCAGGGAAGAAGAAATCGCTGGGCATGCCGGAACCTCACGGTGAGTGCGTGTGAAAAGACACTGTTTCGCCGTGGGGGCGGAGTTCGGTGGACGACCTCAGGCCGTGTGCGGCCGGTCGCGCAGTTCCCCGCGCCCCTGCAGGGCGCGCTGCCATCGGCGTCCGTTCACCTGTCCCGGCTCGTCACCGATGACATAGCGCACGCGACGGCCGTGCACGCGCCGCGCCGGCGCACGGCAGCCCCGCGGCCGGCAGCCCCGCGCCAGGCGGGCGTACCGGTCGACGGTCGTCACGGTGAGAGTCATCGGTGTCAGCCTACCGGCGCTCAGCCCCGCCCGTGCCGCAGCGCGGGGTGCTCGCCCGCGGCGACCAGGTCGGAGACGGCGGTCCTGGGGTCGCGGCCGGTGACCAGGGACTCGCCGACGAGCACCGCGTCGGCGCCCGCGTTGGCGTAGGCGATCAAGTCGTGCGGGCCGCGGACGCCGGACTCGGCGACCTTGACGAGGTGGTCCGGGATCTCCGGCGCGACCCGCTCGAACGTGCCGCGGTCCACCTCGAGCGTCTTCAGGTTGCGCGCGTTGACGCCGATGACCTTGGCGCCCGCGTCCACGGCCCGCTCGACCTCGTCCTCGTCGTGCACCTCGACCAGCGGGGTCAGGCCGATCGACACCGCACGCTCGATCAGCGACTCCAGGGCCGGCTGGTCCAGGGCGGCCACGATCAGCAGCGCGAGGTCGGCGCCGTACGCCCGGGCCTCCCACAGCTGGTAGGAGGTGACGATGAAGTCCTTGCGGAGCACCGGGATGTCCACGCGCGCGCGCACGGCCTCCAGATCGGCCAGCGAGCCGCCGAAGCGGCGCTGTTCGGTGAGGACGGAGATGACGGCCGCGCCGCCCGCCTCGTAGTCCGCTGCCAGCCCGGCCGGGTCGGCGATCGCGGCCAACGCGCCCTTGGAGGGGCTGGAGCGCTTGACCTCGCAGATCACCTTGACGCCGTCGCCCTTGAGCGCGGCCACCCCGTCCTTGGCGGCGGGGGCCTTGGCCGCGCGCTCCTTGAGCTCGTCGAGGCTGACGCGTGCCTGCCGCTCCGCGAGGTCGGCACGGACTCCGTCGATGATCTCGTCGAGCACACTCACGCGAGCGGCCCCCTTTCAGACGGTGGTTCCTTCAGGTTGTGAAAACCTGTGGTCATAGCGATGGTATCCGGAGGAACGGGGAGCTCTCGCATCCGGTGGACGCCGGTCCCACTACCTGGACGTTCCCCCTTCGGTCAAGGGTGCAGCCAACCACCCGACGGCAGGTTGCGCAGGACCGTGAACACCAGCAGCAGTGCGCCGGTCACCCACAGCTGCGCGGGCCTGGGGGCCAGCCTCACCGGCCGGCCCCGCACGACCCGGACCACCCATACGAACCACAGCACCGCGAAGCCCAGGTAGGCGGCCACGCCCGGCGCGTTGTCGCGCAGGGCGGCGAGGAAGTCGCCGTGGACGAAGGCGTGGGCGCTGCGCAGCCCGCCGCAGCCGGGGCAGTACAGGCCGGTGAGCCGGTACAGCGGGCAGACGGGGTAGTGACCCGGTTGGTCCGGGTCGACGGCGCCGACGTACGCGAAGGCGCCGGCGACGGCCGCGAGGAGCCCGGCCGGGACCGCCAGGCGCCGCCACAGGGGGTCGGCGGGGGCGGTGGCCGGGGTGGCGTACGGGACGGTCTGCGGGACCGGCGCGGGCGCCGGGGACGCGTCGTTCACACGATCATTGTCCCCTCCCGGCCGGTCTCGCGCGCGCCGGTCACCGGACGGGTGCGGTCGCGCGGAATCCCCCGCACACGGCGAGGGGCGGCCCGGGCCCTCTGCGGGTGCCGGGCCGCCCCTCGCGGAAGCGGTGTGCGCTCAGCCCTCGACGCCGGCCGGCTCGCGGGTCGCGGTGGGCGCCCCGGCCACCACGAGCGGCTTCGGGGTGTGGCCGAGTCCCATGGCGCGCATGATGCCGCCGACCACGGCTCCGAGGAGGGTCAGCGCGATGCCGGCCCAGAAGCCGACCGGCTGGGCCATCACCAGGAAGGCGCCGGCGACGCAGAAACCGATGAAGGAAATGATGACACCGGTCCAGGCGGCCGGGGTGTGACCGTGGCCGTGGCTGCTGCCCGCCATGTCTGTGCTCCTCGTTGCTGTGTACGTGTCCCAGGAGAGCGGCGTACGTGTCGTACGGCTCCGAGCTCGCCCGTCACTGTCCGAGCCGGACGCTCGTCCTCCATTGTCCCGTACCCCGGCGCGTGCCGGACGCTCGGGTGGCGTCTGTTTCGCCACACCCGGGCCGACGATCAGGCGCCGGTCGGGTCCTCGCCGCGGTCCAGGGCCTTCCAGATCTCCTCGGGCCGCTCCGGGTCGGCCGGCCGGGCCTTGCGGCGCGGGCGGTCGGTGCCGCGTTCGTAGCGGCCCGACATGGCGGGCCACCGGCTGCCGTAGCGCAGCGCCAGCAGGCCCGCCAGGAGGATCAGCGCCCCGCCGGCGGCCGCGACGTAGGGCCAGCCGGTGTGGCTGAGCGCGGCCACGGTGGCGGAGGTGTCGCCGCTCGCCTGGGCGGCCTTCTCGTCCAGCGCGGAGCTGTCGGAGGCGGCGACGAGGGCGGCGGCGACGATGCCGGCGCCGGACAGCGCGAGCAGCCCGGCGACCAGCAGCCGGCCGGCCCGGCGGACGGCGAAGACGGCGACGAGCGCGGCGAGGCCCACTATGGCGAGGGCCGCGGGGACGCCCGTGACGTCGCTGCCCTTGACGGTGAGCGGGAACGCTCCGCCGGCCACCGTCGCGGTGCCCTCAGCCCAGCGCTGCCGGGTCGCGAGCAGCGCGACGGCCGCGCCGAGCGCGCCGCACAGGAGGGCCACGGCGAGGGTCCGCCGGCCGGACCGGGCGGACCCGGCGGCTTCGGTACGGGGGTGAGGTACGGCAGTCACGTACCCCACTATCGCCTGAACCCCGGGCGAACCGTCACCCAGGGGTGGGTCAAGCCGTGGGCTCATCGACTTTCGGCCATGACTGTCTCAGGAAGCACACATGCACTCCCAAGGAACGGCAAAGAAACGATCCGTGTTCAACTTTCTTCTTGTTGACGTGCTCAAGACATCCGTACCTTCTGCTCGGCCCAGGCGCGCACCCCGCGCCCCGGTCGTACCGCGCACCCCCCACAGCCCTTCCCGGTTCACCCACCACGCGGAGGACGTACGTTGCGCAGAACCGTTTCCCTCACCGCTGTCGCCACCCTCGCGACGGCAGCACTCGCCCTGGCCGCCCCGGCCGGCCAGGCCGCAGCCACCTCGTCCCACGGCGTCACCGTGGCTCACGCCTGCGGCGCCCCGACGAAGAAGGACCAGATGGCCTGCAACGCCCTGCAGGTCACGTCGGGCACCCCGATGTCAGCGCACGCCGAGAGCGATCTGACGGCCGCCGCCACTCCCTCCGGCTACGGCCCCGTCTCCCTCCAGGCGGCGTACAACCTGCCCTCGGCGAGCGGCGGTTCGGGCCAGACGGTGGCGATCGTCGACGCCTACGACGACCCGAGCGCCGAGTCCGACCTCGCCGTCTACCGCTCCCAGTACGGCCTGTCCGCCTGCACCACGGCCAACGGCTGCTTCAAGAAGGTGGCCCAGAACGGCGGCACCAAGTACCCGCGCGGCAACTCCGGCTGGGCCGAGGAGATCTCCCTCGACCTCGACATGGTCAGCGCGGCCTGCCCGAACTGCAAGATCCTGCTGGTGGAGGCGAGTTCCCCCAGCATGACCAACCTGGGCACGGCCGTGAACACCGCCGTCAGCCTGGGCGCGAAGTTCGTCTCCAACAGCTACGGCGGCTCCGAGTCCTCCAGCGACGCGACGTACGACTCCAGCTACTTCAACCACCCGGGCGTCGCCATCACCGTCTCCTCCGGTGACAACGGCTACGGCGTCGAGTACCCGGCGGCCTCCAAGTACGTGACGGCGGTGGGCGGTACGTCCCTGAAGACGGCCTCCGACGCGCGCGGCTGGACCGACACGGTGTGGAACGGCGCGGGCTCCGGCTGCTCCACCTACGACGCCAAGCCCACCTGGCAGAAGGACTCCGGCTGCGCGAACCGTACGGTCGCGGACGTCTCGGCGGTCGCCGACCCCAACACCGGTGTCGCCGTGTACGACACCTACGGCCAGGGCACCGGCTGGATGGTCTTCGGCGGCACGAGCGCCTCCTCCCCGCTGATCGCGGCGACCTACGCGCTGGCCGGCACCCCGTCCGCCGGCTCCTACCCGGCATCCTTCCCGTACGCGCACACGTCCTCGCTGAACGACGTCACCAGCGGCTCCAACGGCAGCTGCGGAGGCTCGTACCTGTGCACCGGCACCACCGGGTACGACGGGCCGTCGGGGCTCGGCACCCCGAACGGCACCGCCGCGTTCACGGGTTGAACCTCCCTATGAGGTGAGCCGGTTTGCCGTGTTCACCGCGCGGAGCACCGCCGCCGCCTTGTTGCGGCACTCCTGGTCCTCCGCCTCCGGGTCGGAGTCGGCGACGATGCCGGCTCCGGCCTGGACGTAGGCCGTGCCGTCGCGCAGCAGGGCGGTACGGATGGCGATCGCGGTGTCGGAGTCGCCGGCGAAGTCCAGGTAGCCGACGCAGCCGCCGTACAGGCCGCGGCGGGACGGCTCCAGCTCGTCGATGATCTGCATCGCGCGCGGCTTGGGTGCGCCGGACAGCGTGCCCGCCGGGAAGCAGGCGGTGAGCACGTCGAAGGCCGTGCGGCCCTCGGCCACCTTGCCGGTGACGGTCGAGACGATGTGCATCACGTGCGAGTAGCGCTCGATCGACATGAAGTCGACCACCTCGACCGAGCCGGGCTCGCAGACCCGGCCGAGGTCGTTGCGGCCGAGGTCGACGAGCATCAGGTGCTCGGCGCGCTCCTTGGGGTCGGCCATCAGCTCCTCGGCGAGGGTCTGGTCCTCCTGCGGGGTGGCCCCGCGGGGCCGGGTGCCGGCGATGGGGTGGACCATCGCGCGCCCGTCCTCGACCTTCACCAGCGCCTCGGGGGACGAGCCGACGACGTCGAAGCCGTCGAACCGGAACAGGTACATGTACGGGGACGGGTTCGTGGCCCGCAGCACCCGGTAGACGTCCAGGGCGCCGGCGCTGCACGGGGTCTCGAAGCGCTGGGACGGCACGACCTGGAAGGCCTCGCCCGCGCGGATGCGCTCCTTGATGTCCTCGACGGCCACCTTGAAGTCCGGGCCGCCCCACAGCGCGGTGTACTCCGGCAGCTCCGAGG
The DNA here is from genome assembly GCF_040645475.1 of Streptomyces sp. NPDC046759. Taxonomy (NCBI): domain Bacteria; kingdom Bacillati; phylum Actinomycetota; class Actinomycetes; order Kitasatosporales; family Streptomycetaceae; genus Streptomyces; species Streptomyces sp. NPDC046759. The sequence goes on from NZ_JBEYYJ010000019.1 coordinate 62,242, forward strand.
GCGGCAGGACGGCCGGGGGCTGGGCGACCGGGCGCGTGAGGTCGGCCTCCATGGCGTCCAGGCGGGCCACGGCGTCGGCGTAGGCCTCGTCCACGCCGGTGTCGAGGTCGTTGTGGTTGATCGCGTTGGCGATCAGCAGGACCGAGCCCTCCCAGTGGTCCATGACGGCGAGGTCGCTGGTCAGGAGCATGGTCAGCTCGGGCAGCCGCAGGTCGTCTCGCTCACCGGGGCCGATCTTCTCCAGACGGCGGACGATGTCGTAGCCGAGGTAGCCGACCATGCCGCCGGTGAAGGGCGGCAGGCCGTCCTGGTGCGGCGTGTGCAGGGCCTGCAGGGTGGCGCGCAGGGCCTTGAGGGGGTCGCCGTCGACCGGTACGCCGACCGGCGGGGTGCCCAGCCAGTGGGCCTGTCCGCCGCGCTCCGTCAGTGTCCCCGCGGAGCGGACGCCGACGAAGGAGTACCGGGACCAGGAGCGGCCGTTCTCCGCGGACTCCAGCAGGAAGGTGCCGGGGCGCTCGGCGGCCAGTTTGCGGTAGAGCGCGACCGGGGTGTCGCCGTCGGCGAGGAGCTTGCGCGTCACCGGGATGACGCGGCGGTCGGTGGCGAGCTTGCGGAAGGTCTCGAGGTCCATGGCGGCCGACCTTACTGATCCGTCGCCGCGGCGGCGGAACCGGCGTCCTTGAGCAGCACGTCCTCGTCGAAGCAGGTGCGCGCTCCGGTGTGGCAGGCCGCACCCACCTGGTCGACCTTGACCAGGACGGTGTCGGCGTCGCAGTCGAGGGCGACCGACTTCACCCACTGGAAGTGACCCGACGTGTCGCCCTTGACCCAGTACTCCCGGCGGCTGCGCGACCAGTAGGTGCAGCGGCCGGTGGTGAGCGTGCGGTGCAGGGCCTCGTCGTCCATCCAGCCGAGCATGAGCACCTCACCGGTGTCGTACTGCTGGGCGATGGCGGGCAGGAGACCGTCGGCGCTGCGCTTGAGGCGGGCGGCGATCTCCGGGTCGAGGCTGCTGGGGGGAACACTGCGGCGCGCAGCGCCTCGATCGGGGGCGGTGGTCGGGCGACGGGCGGGAGTCCCGTTCGTACTGGTCATGGGTGCCATTGTGCCGCGCGGGCACGACAGTGACGGTGCCGTGTCCACTGCACGGATTCGGCGCATGGTCGTAGGCTGACTCCATGTCGACCTTCGCCAAGCGTGAACGGCTTCTTCTCGCCGACCTCTTGGAAACCGTGGGTCCGGACGCCGAGACCCTCTGCGAGGGCTGGCGGGCCCGGGACCTTGCCGCGCATGTGATCGTGCGCGAACGCCGCCCGGACGCGGCCGGGGGCCAGCTGATCAAGCAGCTCGCACCGCGTCTGGAGAAGGTGATGGCCGAGTACTGCGCGAAGCCGTACGAGGAGCTGATCCAGCTGATCCGGACCGGCCCCCCGCGCTTCTCGCCGTTCCAGCTCAAGCAGGTCGACGAGGCGGCCAACATCGTCGAGTTCTACATCCACACCGAGGACGTGCGCCGGGCCCAGCCGGACTGGACCCCGCGCGAGCTGGACGCCGTCTTCCAGGACGCCCTGTGGTCCCGGCTGGAGCGCAGCGCGCGGCTGGTGGCCCGGGGTGTGCCGACGGGACTGGTGCTGCGCCGCCCGGACGGGCAGACGGCGGTGGCGCACCGGGGCGCCCCGGTGGTGACGGTGACCGGTGAACCCTCTGAGCTGCTGATGTTCGCGTTCGGCCGGCAGGACGCGGCCCATGTGGAGGTGGACGGCGAGGCGGACGCGATCACCAAGTTGCACGACTCCAAGCAGCTGGGCATCTGACCACCCGAACGGAGCACCCGGTTCACCCGGACGGGCACGGAAGACGGCCGCAGAGCACGGCCGAGCGGGGGCCTCGGAAGCAGGAGGCACCGCGCGGCCGCGGAAGCGGAGAGCTCGTCCAGGTGGAGAGCTCGTCCAGGTGGAGAGCTCGTCCAAGGGGCACCGGTACGCGCGCAGCCGTACTAGCGGACGGGGTGCCCCGCCTCCCGCAGCGTCTGCTTCACCTCGCCGATGCGCAGGTCGCCGAAGTGGAACACGGACGCCGCCAGCACCGCGTCGGCGCCCGCCGCGACGGCCGGCGGGAAGTCGGCCAGCTTGCCGGCGCCGCCCGAGGCGATCACCGGGACGGTGACGTGCGTGCGGACGGCCGCGATCATCTCCAGGTCGTAGCCGTCCTTGGTGCCGTCCGCGTCCATCGAGTTCAGCAGGATCTCACCGGCGCCCAGCTCGGCGGCCTGGTGCGCCCACTCCACGGCGTCGATGCCGGTACCACGCCGGCCGCCGTGCGTGGTCACCTCGAAGGAACCCGACTCGGTGCGACGTGCGTCGACCGACAGCACCAGGACCTGGCGGCCGAAGCGCTCGGCGATCTCGCGGATCAGCTCGGGCCGGGCGATCGCGGCGGTGTTCACGCCCACCTTGTCGGCGCCCGCACGCAGCAGCTTGTCCACGTCCTCGGCCGTACGGACGCCGCCGCCGACCGTCAGCGGGATGAACACCTGCTCGGCGGTGCGGCGCACCACGTCGTACGTCGTCTCCCGGTTGCCCGAGGACGCGGTGATGTCCAGGAACGTCAGCTCGTCGGCGCCCTCGGCGTCGTACACCTTCGCCATCTCGACCGGGTCGCCCGCGTCGCGCAGGTTCTGGAAGTTGACGCCCTTGACGACCCGGCCGTCGTCCACGTCCAGGCAGGGGATGACTCGGACCGCCAGGGTCATGACTGCTCAGGCTCCTCTGAATGCTTCAAGCTCTACTTCGACCAGGATGCGCGGATCGACGAAGCCCTCGACCACGAGCAGGGTCGAGCACGGGCGCACGGAGTCGAACAGCTCCTTGTGGGCCCGTCCCACCTCGTCGACGTCGCGCACATGGCTCAGGAACATACGGGTGCGGATCACGGACTCGATGCCGAGCCCGAACTCCTTCAGCGCTTCGAGGGCGTTGCCGAAGGCGACCTTGGTCTGCTCGTAGGGGTCGCCCTCGCCGTACAGCACCGTGCCCTTGAAGGACGTGGTGCCCCCGACGGACACCCGGTCCCCCGCCGCGACGGCGCGCGCGAACCCGAAACTCTCTTCCCAGGGACTTCCGCTCTGCACGCGCCGTACGGCATCGGACGTCATGACGACACAGCCTCCAAGGCCTCTTCCAGGGTGAACGCCTTCGCGTACAGGGCCTTCCCGATGATGGAGCCCTCGACACCGAGGGGTACCAGCTCGGCGATGGCACGCAGGTCGTCCAGGGACGACACGCCGCCGGAGGCCACGACCGGGCGGTCCGTGACCGCGCACACGTTCTTCAGCAGCCCGAGGTTCGGGCCCTGGAGGGTGCCGTCCTTGGCGATGTCGGTGACGACGTAGCGGGCGCACCCCTCCTTGTCGAGGCGCTCCAGCGTCTCGTAGAGGTCGCCGCCGTCGCGGGTCCAGCCGCGGCCGCGCAGGGTGGTGCCGCGCACGTCCAGGCCGACCGCGATCTTGTCACCGTGCTCGGCGATGACCTTGGCGACCCACTCGGGGGTCTCCAGGGCGGCCGTGCCGAGGTTGACGCGGGTGCAGCCGGTGGCCAGGGCGGCGGCCAGGGAGGCGTCGTCGCGGATGCCGCCGGACAGCTCCACCTTGATGTCCATCGCCCTTGCGACCCCGGCGATCAGCTCACGGTTGTCGCCGGTGCCGAAGGCCGCGTCCAGGTCGACCAGGTGCAGCCACTCGGCGCCCGAACGCTGCCAGGCGAGCGCGGCCTCGAGGGGGGAGCCGTAGGAGGTCTCGGTCCCGGACTCGCCGTGCACGAGGCGGACGGCCTGGCCGTCGCGGACGTCGACGGCGGGAAGGAGTTCGAGCTTGGCCATGGTCTACAGGGTTCCGATCCAGTTGGTGAGGAGCTGGGCGCCGGCGTCGCCGGACTTCTCGGGGTGGAACTGGGTGGCCCACAGGGCGCCGTTCTCCACGGCGGCCACGAACGGCTTGCCGTGCGTCGACCAGGTCACCTTGGGAGCCGTGATCAGCGGGTTGTGCGTCTCCAGCGCCCAGTCGTGGACGGCGTAGGAGTGCACGAAGTAGAAGCGGGCGTCGGCGTCCAGCCCGGCGAACAGCTCGGAGTCGGCGGGGGCGTCCACGGTGTTCCAGCCCATGTGGGGCACGACGTCCGCCTGGAGCGGGGCGACCGTGCCGGGCCACTCGTCCAGCCCCTCGGCCTCCACCCCGTGCTCGATGCCGCGCGCGAAGAGGATCTGCATGCCGACGCAGATGCCCATCACCGGGCGTCCGCCGGACAACCGCCGGTCGACGACCCAGTCGCCCCGGGCGGCGCGCAGGCCCTGCATACAGGCGGCGAACGCGCCGACCCCCGGCACCAGCAGGCCGTCGGCGTTCATCGCCTTGTCGAAGTCGCGCGTGATCTCGACGTCGGCGCCCACGCGCGCGAGGGCGCGTTCGGCGGACCGGACGTTGCCGAAGCCGTAGTCGAAGACCACGACCTTCTTGCTGCCGTTGCTCAATTCCACACCCCCAGCCGCATGACGCCCGCCACGAGGCACAGGCCCGCGCCGATGGAGAGCAGCACGATCAGGCTCGTGGGCATCTTCTGCTTCACGAAGGAGACGATGCCGCCGACCAGGAAGAGGCCGACGACGATCAGCAGGGTGGAGAGGCTGTTCATGGGTCTACAGCGCGCCCTTCGTGGAGGGGAGGATGCCGGCCGCGCGCGGGTCGCGCTCGGACGCGTACCGCAGCGCCCGGGCCAGCGCCTTGAACTGGCACTCCACGATGTGGTGCGCGTTGCGTCCGTACGGCACGTGCACGTGCAGCGCGACCTGCGCCTGGGCGACGAAGGACTCCAGGATGTGCCGGGTCATCGTGGTGTCGTACTCGCCGATCATCGGCGCCATGTTCTCGGGCTCGGTGTGCACGAGGTACGGGCGGCCGGACAGGTCCACCGTCACCTGGGCGAGGGACTCGTCCAGCGGGACGGTGCAGTTGCCGAAGCGGTAGATCCCCACCTTGTCGCCGAGCGCCTGCCTGAAGGCGGCGCCGAGCGCGAGGGCGGTGTCCTCGATGGTGTGGTGGGAGTCGATGTGCAGGTCGCCGTCGGTCTTCACGGTCAGGTCGAACAGTCCGTGCCGGCCGAGCTGGTCGAGCATGTGGTCGTAGAAGCCGACGCCGGTGGCGATGTCGGTCCGGCCGGTGCCGTCGAGGTCTATCTCGACGAGCACCGAGGTCTCCTTGGTGATGCGCTCCACGCGTCCCACGCGGCTCATGAACCCTGCTCCTTCTTCAACTCACGGACCGCGTCGAGGAACGCGTCGTTCTCCTCCGGGGTGCCGGCGGACACCCGCAGCCACCCCGGTACGCCGTTGTCCCGGACCAGGACGCCCCGGTCGAGGATCCTCTGCCAGGCGGCGTGGGCGTCGGCGAATCGCCCGAACTGCACGAAGTTCGCGTCCGACGCGGTGACCTCGTAGCCGATCGCGCGCAGCTCGGCGACCAGCCGGTCCCGCTCCGACTTCAGCTGCTCGACGTAGCCCAGCAGCGTGTCGGTGTGCTCCAGGGCGGCCAGGGCGGTCGCCTGGGTGACCGCCGAGAGGTGGTACGGCAGCCGGACGAGCTGGACGGCGTCCACGACCGCCGGGTCGGCCGCGAGATAGCCGAGGCGCAGGCCCGCCGCGCCGAACGCCTTGGACATCGTCCGGGAGATCACCAGGTGCGGGCGGCCCGCCAGCAGCGGCAGCAGCGAGTCGCCGTGGCTGAACTCGACGTACGCCTCGTCCACGATCACCATCGACGGCTTGGCCGCCTGCGCCGCCCGGTACAGCGCGAGGACCGTCTCGGGCGGGACCGCGTTGCCGGTGGGGTTGTTGGGGGTGGTGATGAAGACGACGTCCGGCCTGTGCTCGGCGATGGCCCGCTCGGCCGCCGCCGGGTCGATGGTGAAGTCCTCGTTGCGCGGCCCGGAGATCCAGCCGGTGCCGGTGCCGCGCGCGATGAGCGCGTGCATCGAGTACGACGGCTCGAAGCCGATCGCCGTCCGGCCGGGCCCGCCGAAGGTCTGCAGCAGCTGCTGGATGACCTCGTTGGAGCCGTTCGCGGCCCACACGTTCTCGATCCCGAGGGGATGCCTGCCGGTCTTCGTCAGGTACTTGGCCAGCTCGGTGCGCAGCTGGACGGCGTCCCGGTCGGGGTAGCGGTTCAGGTCGCGGGCGGCCTCGCGCACCCGCTCGGCGATCCGCTCGACCAGCGGCTCGGGCAGCGGGTAGGGGTTCTCGTTGGTGTTCAGCCGTACGGGGACGTCCAACTGGGGCGCGCCGTAAGGGGACTTGCCGCGCAGCTCGTCCCGTACGGGAAGATCGTCGATCCTCACGTCGCTCACTTGCTCTCGGGTACCTTCCAGCCGAACCTCGCCTTGATCGCCGCGCCGTGCGCCGGCAGATCCTCCGCCTCCGCGAGCGTCACCACGTGATGCGCGACCTCGGCGAGCGCGTCCTTCGTGTAGTCGACGATGTGGATGCCGCGCAGGAAGGACTGGACGGACAGGCCCGAGGAGTGGCAGGCGCAGCCGCCGGTGGGCAGGACGTGGTTGGACCCGGCCGCGTAGTCGCCGAGCGAGACGGGCGCCCAGGGGCCGATGAAGATCGCGCCGGCGTTCTTCACCCGGTCGGCCACCGCGGCCGCGTCGGCGGTCTGGATCTCCAGGTGCTCGGCGCCGTACGCGTCGACCACCCGCAGGCCCTCCTCGATGCCGTCGACCAGCACGATCGCGGACTGCCTGCCCTTGAGCGCGGGCACGATCCGGTCCTCGACGTGCTTGGTGGCCGCGACCTGCGGCTGAAGCTCCTTGTCCACCGCTTCCGCCAGTTCGACGGAGTCGGTGACCAGCACGGCCGCCGCGAGCGGGTCGTGCTCGGCCTGGCTGATCAGGTCGGAGGCCACGTGCACCGGGTCGGCGGTGTCGTCCGCGAGGATCGCGATCTCGGTCGGACCGGCCTCCGCGTCGATGCCGATCCTGCCGGTGAAGAAGCGCTTGGCGGCGGCGACCCAGATGTTGCCGGGGCCGGTGACCATGTTGGCCGGCGGACAGGACTCGGTGCCGTACGCGAACATCGCGACGGCGGTGGCGCCGCCGGCCGCGTAGACCTCGTCCACGCCGAGCAGCGCGCACGCGGCGAGGATCGTCGGGTGCGGGAGCCCGCCGAACTCCGCCTGCGGCGGGGAGGCGAGCGCGATGGACTGGACGCCGGCCTCCTGGGCCGGTACGGCGTTCATGATCACGGACGAGGGGTAGACCGAGCGGCCGCCCGGCGCGTACAGCCCGACGCGCTCGACCGGAACCCACTTCTCGGTCACCGAGCCGCCCGGCACGACCTGGGTGGTGTGCGTGCCGCGGCGCTGCGCGCGGTGGACCAGGCGGGCGCGGCGGATGGACTCCTCCAGCGCGGCGCGCACGGCCGGGTCGAGGTCCGCCAGCGCGTCGGTGAGCGCCCGGGCCGGGACGCGGACGGATTCCAGCCGTACTCCGTCGAACCTCTCGGCGAAGTCGATCAGCGCCGCGTCGCCACGATGGTGCACGGCCTCGCAGATCGGGCGCACCTTCTCCAGGGCGGCCCGAACGTCGAAGTCGGCTCGGGGCAGCAGGTCGCGCAGGGCGAGGCCCTCGGGAAGGGCGTCACCGCGCAGATCGATTCGGGAGATCACAGTCCCAATTCTCTCAGACCGCCGTCGCCGATCGTCGGCGCGTATCAATGGCTGATACAGAACGTGGCCGAACTCGGAAGATCGCCTTCACTTCGGGTGTTCCAGCCGTCACTCAGCGGGCATGAACGGCTGTACGAAAGCACGGGAGTGCACGGGACCAGGAGAGGACCGAGGTGACCGAGGGGGCCGGCATCGGCACCGGGGAACTGCCGGACGCGCTGACCGCGGCCGAGGCAGGCATGTGGCAGGCCTTCCGCAACGGCAGCGTGTACGACCTGAGCTGCGGTGACGCCGTCGTGGACGATCCGCACGGAGGCCATCCCTGGGGCCCGGAGCGCACGGTGCGGGCGCGGATCGTGGCCTGGCTGCTGCTCGACGGCCCGCCCGCGCTCGCCGGCCGGGTGTCCGCGCTCAAGCTCGCCGGTGTGCGGATCACCGGCACGCTGGACCTCTCGGGCGGCACCGTACGGCCGTACGCCGAGCTGCGCGGCTGCCGCTTCGACGAGGAGGTCCTGCTGCCGGAGGCCCGGTTCACGACGTTGCGCATGCTGGACTGCGCGGTGCCCCGGCTGGAGGCGGCCCGCGTGCACACCGAGGGCGACCTGCACCTGGCGCGCTGCCGCTTCCAGAACGGCGTCCGGCTGACGGACGCCCACATCGGCACCGACCTGATGCTCAACCAGGCGGTGGTCCACCGCGACCGCAGCGGCCGGTCGATCTCGGCGGACGGCATGGCCGTGGCCCAGGACCTCCAGGCGGAGATGCTCCAGTCGCACGGCGAGCTGCGGCTGCGCGGCGCGAAGGTCGGCGTGTCGCTCAGCCTGCGCGGCGCGACCCTGGACAACCCCTACTCCCGCTACGCCCTGAACGCCCCGCAGCTGACCGTCGAACGCACCCTGTACCTCACCCCGGCCGGCGTGGGCAGCCCGCTGCTGAGCGGCACGACACCCGCGCGCGGGACGCGGATCCAGCGCTTCGAGTGCCGGGGCGGCATACGTCTGGACGACGGGCGCTTCGGGGACGCCGTCGACCTGGAGCGGGCCCGGTTCACCCTGACCGACGACCAGGAGCTGTCACTGCGCCGGGTGCACGCCTCGGAGCTGCGCTTCCTCGGGGACAGGCCGCAGCGCGGGAAGGTGGTGCTGTCCGGCGCCCGGATCGTCAGCCTGGTGGACCGGGCGGCGAGCTGGCCGGGCCCCGGCAACCTGCACATGAGCGGCTTCGTGTACGAGAACCTCGTCCCGCGGGGCCCCTTCCCGCTGACCGGCCGCCTGGACTGGGTGGCGGCGGCGACGGCGGAGTACGCCCCGGAGCCGTACGAGCGGCTGGCGGCGGTGCTCCGGGCGGCCGGGGAGGACGAGGACGCGCGGGAGGTGCTCCTCGCCAAACAGCGTCACCGCCGCGAGACGCTGCCGCCGGCCGCGAAGGTCTGGGGCTACGTGCAGGACTGGACCGTGGCCTACGGCTACCGCCCCGGCCGGGCCGCGGTGTGGATGGCGGTGCTGTGGGCGGCGGGGACGCTGGCCTTCGCGCACGCCGGCCATCCGCCGGTGAGCCGCGACAGCCATCCGTACTGGAGCCCGGCCCTGTTCACGCTGGATCTGCTGCTGCCGGTGATCGACCTCGGCCAGGCCGGCCAGTGGCAGCTGTGCGGCGGCTGGCAGTGGCTGGCGGCCGTGATGATCCTGCTCGGCTGGATCCTGGCGACGACGGTGGCGGCGGGGGCGACACGATTGCTGCGGCGCAGCTGAGGCACGGGGGCGGCGCCTCAGGAAGCACACGGCCCTCAAAAGTTGAACGGTCACCTTTACCCGTCCTTGACCGTCCGCCGTACAACTTTCCATGACTTGTCCCAACCCTCTGGCGCAGCGCCGACCTGCGGACTTTCAATGGTCGGCACCATGGCTCTGCTCCCGTCGTTCATCCGCCCGAGCCGGATGACCAAACGCTCCGCGCGCCTGGCCGGCCGACCGCCGGCCGGGGACGAGGTCGTTCTCGACGCGCCCGACGACCGCCTCTCGCCCGCGCTGGTCTCGGCCGGCCGGGGCGAGCACGACGCCGCGGCGGGCCTGCTGAGCGCCACCCGCTCCGCCGCGGCCTGGGAGAACCACGACCGGTACGTACGCGGCCTCGCCGCCTTCGCCCGCTCGCGCTCCGAGTGGTTCGAGTCCTGGCGCGCGACGGCCCCCCAGGACCCCGGAGCCCTGCTGGTCGGGGCCCAGCTGGCGGTGGACCGGGCCTGGCCCTCACCGGCCCGCGCCGAGCTGCTGCGCGAGGTGAGCCCGCTGATCACCGCCGCCGCCCGCGCCGACGACCGCGACCCGGTGCCCTGGCGGATCGCGCTGGACCACGCGCGCGGCTCGCGGGCCGGCCACCGGTACTTCGAGGAGCTGTGGGAGGCGGCGGTCCGGCGCGCCCCGCACCACTACGGCTGCCATGTGGCCGCGCTGCGCTACCTGGCCGCCTTCCGGCACGGTTCCCACCTCGCGTGCTTCGACTTCGCCGACCGGGCCGCACAGGACGCACCGGCCGACTCGCTCGTCCAGGCCCTGCCGGCCCGTGCCGCCTTCGGCTTCCTTACCGCCGGCGGCGGTTCCGAGATCCCGCGCGCGCGGCTGGACGCCGCGGCCGACCGGGCGCTCGAGCTCTCCGCCCGCTTCCCCGCTGCCGACCCGTGGCCCGCCCAGATCCGCAACAAGCTCCTGTACGTCCTCGTCCGCCTGGGCCGCTGGCAGGACGCCCGCGGCCAACTGGACCTGATCGGCCCGTGCGCCACGTCCTTCCCGTGGGAGCGGTTCTCCGACGATCCGCTCGGCCACTTCCTGCGCCTGCGCGAGCACCTGCTGGCCGCGGGGCGCGGGCCCGTCCCCGCGGGCCTCGCCGGCCTGTCGGCCGCGTCCCTGATCCCCCTCGGCGACAGCGGCGGACACACACACGCCGCCGACCACTAGGCTGGGGCGTCGTGACCACCGTCCGTCTCCCGCTCTTCCCGCTGAACACAGTGCTGTTCCCGGGTCTCGTGCTGCCGCTCAACGTCTTCGAGGAGCGCTACCGCGCCATGATGCGCGAGTTGCTCAAGACACCGGAGGACGAGCCGCGCCGGTTCGCCGTCGTGGCCATCCGCGACGGCCACGAGGTGGCGCCGAGCGCCCCCGGCATGCCGGACCCCACGGCACAGCCCGAACGGGGACCGGCCGCGGGCTTCGGCCCGGACCCCCTCAAGGCCTTCCACGGGGTGGCCTGCGTGGCGGACGCGGCGACCATACGGGAGCGGGCCGACGGCACGTTCGAGGTGCTGGCGACCGGCACCACCCGGGTGCGGCTGCTCTCCGTCGACACCTCCGGCCCGTTCCTGACGGCGGAACTGGAGCCGCTGCCGGAGGAGCCGGGCGACGAGGCGGGCGCGCTGGCCGAGGGCGTGCTGCGCTCCTTCCGCCAGTACCAGAAGCGCCTGGCGGGCGCCCGCGAGCGCTCGCTGTCCACCGGTGCCGAGCTGCCGGACGACCCGGGCGTGGTGTCCTACCTGGTGGCCGCCGCGATGGTGCTCGACACCCCGACCAAGCAGCGGCTGCTGCAGGCGCCCGACACCGCGTCCCGCCTGCGCGACGAGCTGAAACTCCTTCGCTCCGAGACGGCCGTCATCCGTAGTCTTCCGTCGCTGCCCGCGTTCGAGCTGACCCGGGCGCCGACGAGCCTGAACTGAGAGAAGACGGCCGAAGACGGCTGAGGAAGACGCGCGGAGAAGGATGCCCAGGAAGTCGAAGAAGCAGCAGCAGTCCGGCGGCACCCCCGCGACGGTCGCCCTGTCGTCGTCGGGCGTGGACTTCACGGTCCACTCCTACGACCACGACCCCGCCCACCCCTCCTACGGCGAGGAGGCGGCCGAGGCGATGGGCGTCTCCCCCGACCGCGTCTTCAAGACCCTGGTCGCGGACGTCGACGGCGCCCTGACCGTGGCGGTGGTACCGGTGTCCGGTTCCCTGGACCTGAAGGCCCTCGCGGCGGCGGTGGGCGGCAAGCGGGCGACCATGGCCGACCCGACGCTGGCGGAGCGGACGACCGGATACGTGCGGGGCGGCATCTCGCCGCTCGGCCAGCGGAAGAAGCTGCCGACGGTGCTGGACGACTCGGCGAAGGCGCACGGAACGATCTGCGTGTCGGCGGGGCGGCGGGGCCTCGAGGTGGAGCTGGCGCCGGCGGACCTGGCGAAGCTCACCAACGCGGTGCTGGCGCCGATCGGGCGCGGCTGACGCAAAAGCCCCGAACGGGGGCAAGGGGGCGCAGCCCCCGGTCACTGCAGCTCGGGATCCCGCGGCCCGAACAACGCCGTGAGCCCGAGGTGCACCACCAACGCCCCCAACGGCCAGGCCAGCAACGCGCCCTTCGCGCCGAGTTTCAGCGGCGCCGAGAAGGTGACGCCCTTCCCCACGTGCTTGGCCTGCGCCAGCACGTCGGACGACGGCCCGAGCCACACGCCCAACCGCCAGGCCAGCAGCGACCCGAGCAGCGCGCCGAGTCCCAGCGCCACGACGACCGGCACGCCCCCGCGCCGGCGCAGCAGGAAGACGACGACCGCGCTGACGACTCCGAGGCCCAGCCCCAACAGGGTGAACGTGCCGTCCACGCCGACGGCCTGCTCGCCCTCGCTGTCCTTGAGGTAGACGACCCAGCTCTTGTCTATCTCGTCGCCGACCAGCGGCACATGCGGCGCCAGCCACCACCACAGCAGCCCGAGAAGCACCCCGCCCAGGGCCACGGCCACCGTGATCACGGCGGCGTCCCGCACTTCCGTCCTCATCCCGGGGCCGTCCTGTTCGTACCCCGCGTCCGGTGCCCCGGCAGGCGGCGGCGCCTGCCGGGCCTGGTGCGAGGAGTGGTCGTGCGGTGGCGGTGGCGGAGTCAGCGGTGCGGTCACCCTGACATCGTGCCAGGTCGCGTCGCGCGCCGCGTCACCGGACGGCGGCCCTGCGGTACGCCCACGTCGCCACGGCCAGCGAGACGACTCCGACACCCGCGCACACCCCCAGGTCGACGAGGACCACGGCCCAGTCCGGGTGTGCCCCGAACGTCCGGGCGTACGCCTCCACACCGTACGTCGAGGGCAGCAGATCCCGCGCGAGCCGTACGATCTGCGGCATCCGGTCGGCCGGCAGCACGCCCAGCAGCAGCGCCGCCGACATGCCGAGCTGCCCGAGCAGCGTGGCCAGCTCCGGCCGCGGCGCGAGCAGCCCGCAGGCGGCCCCCAGCCCGGACAGGGCGGCCCCGGCGAGCGGGATCACCGCCAGCAGGATCCACAGGTTGGACAGCGGCAGCCCGAACAGCGCACAGCCGAAGACGGCGGTCACCAGGGTCCCCGGCACGGTGAAGGAGGCGTAGGCCCCCGCGGCGCCCAGCACCACGGCCGCGGGCGGCACCGGCAGCGTCGCGTAGTGATCGAGCCCGCCGCTGGCCCGCAGCTGCCCGAAGTACTGCGACAGCAGATTCAGCGCCACATAGGCGACGACCAGCACGGAGGACCCCGCCACCACGGACTCGGCCTCGCTCCGGCTGTCGACGACGCCGCGCATCATCACGGCGATGCCGACGGACTGGAAGGTGGCCACGAACAGCAGCGGGATGCGGGCCACCCGGGCCCGGGACAGCTGCGCCCGGTAAACGGCCACCAGCGACGGCCACAGCCGTGCGCGCGGCCCGAGCTCGGCCGCGCCCCGCGCCGTCTCCGGCACGGCCCGGGCACCGCCCGGCAGGACCTCGGCGGGTACGACACTCACGACGAGCTGCTCCTCTTCCCTGCGGCACTCGCGCACTTCCATACGCGTTCCGCGGCCCGTGTGCTCATGCCTTCACCAGTCCCTGCCGCGCGGCGCCGCCCAGCGCCAGGTAGACGTCCTCCAGGCTGGGCGTGGCGAGGGTGAAGTCGTCCAGGGCGGCGAAGGCGGCCCCACCGGTCACGGTGGCCACGGCGGCGCGGGCCTCCTCGGGCGCGAGCCGCAGCGTCCAGCGCCGGCCGGACTCCACGGCGCGCTCGCGCAGGACGGCGACCTCGGGCACCTCCAGCGGAGCCCGCTCGCGCCACACCAGCTCGACCCGCACCTCGCCGGCGACCTGTTCCTTCAGCCCGGCCGGGGTGTCGCAGGCGATGAGCCGGCCCTGGTCGATGACAGCGACGCGGTCGAGGACGGTCTCGGCCTCGATGACGTTGTGGGTGACCAGCAGCACGGTCGTACCGCGTTCGGCGCGCCGCCGGTCCACGGCCGCCCAGACGGCGCGCCGGGCCACCGGATCCATGCCGGTGGTCGGCTCGTCCAGCACGAGCAGCGGGCGTTCCCCCACGAGGGCTGCGGCGAAGCAGGCCAGTCGCCGCTGCCCGCCGGACAGCTTCTTCAGCGCCCGCCCGGCGATCGGCGTGAGCCCCAGCTCCTCCAGGACGGCGTCCCGCTCGGCCCTGGCCCGCCGCACGTCCAGGCCGCGCAGGCGTCCGGTGGTCTCGGCCGCGAGGGAGACGGTGAGCTCGTCCAGCGCGGAGGACTCCTGGCCGAGATAGGCGAGTATGCGGGCGGCCCGCTCCGGGTGCCGGACGATGTCGTGCCCGAGGATCTCGATGCTGCCGGTGTCCGGCCGCAGCAGCCCGGTGAGCTGCCGTACGAGCGTCGACTTGCCGGCGCCGTTCGGCCCGAGCAGCCCGAAGACCTCGCCGCGGCGCACGTCCAGCCCGACCCCGTCGGTGGCCCGCACCTCGGGAGTGCCTGGCGCGCCCCTGCGCCCCTTCACGGCCGGATAGGTCTTGCCGAGCCCGCGCACACGTACGACCTCGTCCTGTCGAGGGGTCTGTGTCGCGCGCGTACTCACAAGGGACGAGAGTACGGGGTCGGCGCCCTTTACTCGCCTTTGGGGCCGTTTCCCCAACGGCTCACTCCCCCGTCACGCTCTCCGCCGCGGCCGGCACGTCGATCTCCCGCCAGAACCCCGCCCGAATGGCGTAACGATCGTGCTCGTCGATCTGGTCGTCCTTGTGGGCGAGCAGCCCGAACCGCGCGGCGTACCGCAGCAGCTCCCCGTCGATGCGGTGCGGGATGCGCGGGTACAGCTGCGACAGCTTCTGCAGCTGGCCCTGGTCGCCGAGCCGGGACATCCAGCGGCGGGCGAAGACCTGGCCCACCTCGTAGGGGTCGCCGCCGACCGTGGTGATGTCCTCCTCGCGGTCGGCCCAGCGCTGTTCGGCCGTGGTGAGCTGGGCGAGCGTCGGCATGGAGGCGACGTCCGGCGGCTCGGAGACGCCGCCCGGCCGGTCCACCCAGCCCTTGTCGGAGGACCAGCGCAGGGTCGCTGTCGCGGGGTTCTGCACAGGCTGGGCGCCGGGGGCGCGCAGGGCGGCGAGGTCCTTGGGCGTGGGGACGCCTCTGGGCGCGGCGGCCCTGTCCTGGGCGCCGTTCTCCGACGCCGCGGCGGCGGGCTGGGAGGCGACCTGTTCGGCCGGCCGCTCGGCCGTGCCGGCGAGCGCGGACTCGGGGAGCGGCGCGGACAGGATGGCGGCGATCTCGGGCCGGGGGGCGGGCGGCGGTGCGCAGACGCCGGTCAGTTCCTTGGCGCGGACGGCCTGGATGATCCAGGCACGGTCCAGGACCCGCCGCTCGTCGGCCTCGGCGACCAGGTCCTCGGACTGGTTGTAGTCGCCGTCGGCGGCCTGTACGGCCCACAGGTGGACGGCGACGCCGTGTTCCTTGGCCGCCATCATGCCGGGCAGCAGGTCGCCGTCGCCGGTGACGAGGACGACGTCGGAGCAGGCGCGGTTGCGGGCCAGCTCGGTCAGCTCGGCGTGCATGGCGGCGTCCACGCCCTTCTGCGCCCAGCGTCCGTCGCTGCGGGTGAGGGCGCCGAGCCGGACGGTGACGCGGGGCATCACGCGCAGTCGCCGATGCTCCGGTTGGGGGACCCGGTCGGGGGCGCCGTCGAACCAGTAGATGCGCAGCAGCGGACGCTCGGTCTCCGACTCCGCGCGTTCACGCAGCGCCTGGATCAGCGCGGTGTGGTCGACGGTGATCCGGGACCGCGAGGGCTCACCGGCGAGGAGGCTGGCGGCGGCTCCCAGCAGGTACCCGGCGTCCACCAGGACGATGCAGCGGTCCACGCGTCTCACCCTCTTCCCGGGAGGCTTTGCTTCGGACTTCCTTCGAGTCTGCCCGACGGCGCGGGGGTTAACGGCCCGAACTCGATCTTCGGCGTGGCGTTTGCGGATCCGGCTGCTCCACCCGCCCTGTCACAGACGGTAATTATCCGACATGCGCTTGATGTCAGCGTATGTGAATCTGGTCCCGGCCCTGGCCCCTAGATCCCCCACAGGAGGCAGATCACCATGGCCAAGAACAAGAACCGTAAGCAGGCTGGCCCGCAGAACCGCGCGCCGCAGGGCGAACAGGCCCACGAGCACGCACAGCGGCAGACGGAGGCACACGAGTCGCCGGTGTCGCACATCCAGGGCAGCCCCGCGGATGTTGCCGGCAAGAAGCGGAAGAGCTTCGGCCACAACTAAAGGGCAGTTGAAGCCCAGGCACGCAGGAGGGGCGCACCCGGTACGGGTGCGCCCCTTCGCGCAGGGGAGCGTTCCGGTGGCTCAGCCCGCCAGGCAGGACGGACCGAGCAGCACCTTCAAGTCGCCGAAGAGCGCCGGGTCGGGCTTGACCCGGTGGCGGTCCAGGCGCAGCACGGTGGTCTTGCGGGGGCCCTGGAGCTTGATCCGGACCTCGCTGTCGCCCTTGTGGTGGCTGAGGATCTCGCCGAGGCGGCTGACCATGGGCGGAGTGACCCTGGTGGCCGGGATGGTGAGGATCACGGGCGCGTTGGTGCCCGCGTTGGAGAGGTCGGGGACCATCAGTTCCATGGCGACGAGCCGGGGCACGTCCTCGCGCTTGTCGAGGCGGCCCTTGACGAACACCACGGCGTCCTCGACGAGTTGGGTCGAGATGAGCTGGTAGGTCGCCGGGAAGAACATGCACTCGATGGAGCCGGCGAGGTCCTCCACGGTGGCGATCGCCCAGGCGTTGCCCTGCTTGGTCATCTTGCGCTGCAGGCCCGAGATGATGCCGCCGATGGTCACGACCGCGCCGTCGGCGTGCTCGCCGCCGGTGAGCTGGGCGATGCCCGCGTCGGCCTTGTCGGCGAGGACGTGCTCCAGGCCGAAGAGCGGGTGGTCGGAGACGTACAGACCGAGCATCTCCCGCTCCTGGGCGAGCAGATAGGTCTTGTCCCACTCGTCCGGGGAGAACTCCACGTCGAGTCCGAAGCCCGGCTCGCTGCTGGTCTCCTCGCCCATGCCGCCGAAGAGGTCGAACTGCCCCTCGGCCTCCTTGCGCTTGACCGCCACCACGTTGTCGATCATCGGCTCGTACTGGGCGGTGAGGCCCTTGCGGGTGTGGCCCATCTCGTCGAAGGCGCCTGCCTTGATGAGCGATTCGGTGGTGCGCTTGTTGCAGACCACCGCCTCGACCTTGTCGAGGTAGTCGGGGAAGGACGCGTACTTCCCCTTCGCCTTGCGGCACTTGATGATCGACTCGACCACGTTGGTACCGACGTTGCGGACGGCGGA
Organism: Streptomyces sp. NPDC046759; assembly: GCF_040645475.1. Taxonomy (NCBI): domain Bacteria; kingdom Bacillati; phylum Actinomycetota; class Actinomycetes; order Kitasatosporales; family Streptomycetaceae; genus Streptomyces; species Streptomyces sp. NPDC046759. The sequence goes on from NZ_JBEYYJ010000019.1 coordinate 79,539, forward strand.
GAGGCCGAAGAGGATCACGTCGTCGCCCTGGGCGGCGAAGTTGGCCTCGGACTCGTTGACGTTCGGCGGGAGCACCCGGATGCCCATGCGGCGGCACTCGTTGAGGTAGACCGCAGACTTGTCCTTGTCGTCCTTGACCGAGGTGAGCAGGGCGGCCATGTACTCGGCGGGGTGGTTCGCCTTCAGGTACGCCGTCCAGTACGACACCAGGCCGTACGCGGCGGAGTGCGCCTTGTTGAACGCGTAGCCGGCGAACGGGACCAGCACGTCCCAGAGCGCCTGGATGGCCTCGTCGCTGTAGCCGTTCTTGCGGGCGCCCGCCTGGAAGATGGTGAAGTTCTTCGCCAGCTCCTCGGGCTTCTTCTTGCCCATCACGCGGCGGAGGATGTCGGCCTCGCCGAGCGAGTAGCCCGCGATGATCTGGGCGGCCTTCTGCACCTGCTCCTGGTAGACGATCAGGCCGTAGGTGACGTCCAGGACCTCCTTGAGCGGCTCCTCCAGCTCGGGGTGGATCGGCGTGATCTCCTGCTGCCCGTTCTTGCGCAGCGCGTAGTTGGTGTGGGAGTTCATGCCCATCGGGCCCGGGCGGTACAGGGCCGACACGGCGGAGATGTCTTCGAAGTTGTCGGGCTTCATCAGCCGCAGCAGCGAGCGCATGGGGCCGCCGTCGAACTGGAAGACGCCGAGGGTGTCGCCGCGCTGGAGCAGTTCGAAGGTCGTGGGGTCGTCGAGCGGCAGGGACAGCAGGTCGATGTCGAGGCCCTTGTTGGCCTTCACCATCTTGACCGCGTCGTCCATGATCGTGAGGTTGCGCAGGCCCAGGAAGTCCATCTTCAGCAGGCCGAGCGACTCACAGCTCGGGTAGTCCCACTGTGTGATGGTCACGCCGTCGGTGTGCCTGACCCAGACCGGGACGTGCTCGGTGATGGTCTCGCTGGACATGATCACGCCGGCGGCGTGCACGCCCATCTGCCTCACCAGGCCCTCGACGCCGCGCGCGGTGTCGATGACCTTCTTCACGTCCGGCTCGTTCTCGTACATCCCGCGGACCTCGCCGGCCTCGCTGTAGCGCGGGTGGCTCGGGTCGGTGATGCCGGACAGCGGGATGCCCTTGCCGAGGACGTCGGCGGGCATGGCCTTGGTGATGCGGTCGCCCATCGCGTACGGGTAGCCCAGCACGCGCGCGGAGTCCTTGATCGCGTTCTTGGCCTTGATGGTGCCGTAGGTGCCGATCATGGCGACCTTGTCGGCGCCGTACTTCTCGGTGACGTACCGGATCACCTCGACGCGCCTGCGCTCGTCGAAGTCGATGTCGACATCGGGCATCGAGATGCGCTCGGGGTTGAGGAACCGCTCGAAGATCAGGCCGTGCGGGATCGGGTCGAGGTCGGTGATGCCCATGGCGTAGGCGACGATCGAGCCTGCCGCGGAGCCTCGGCCGGGGCCGACCGCGATGCCGTTGTTCTTGGCCCACATGATGAAGTCGGCGACCACGAGGAAGTAGCCGGGGAAGCCCATCGAGATGATGACGTCCATCTCGTAGTCGGCCTGCTTCTGGCGGTCCTCGGGGATGCCGCCGGGGAAGCGGCGCTCCATGCCCCGGCGCACCTCCTCCTTGAACCAGGTGACCTCGGTGTAGCCCTCGGGGATGTCGAACTTGGGCATGAGGTCGCGCTTCTCGAACATGCCGACGGTGTCCACCATCTCGGCGACGAGGAGCGTGTTGGCGCAGCCCTCCTGCCAGGCGTCCGAGGAGTCGATGGCGTACATCTCGTCCGTGGACTTCAGGTAGTAGCCGGTGCCGTCGAACTTGAAGCGGTCCGGGTCGGAGAGGTTCTTGCCGGTCTGGATGCACAGCAGGGCGTCGTGGGCCCCCGCCTCGTGCGCGTACGTGTAGTGGGAGTCGTTGGTGACCAGCGGGGGGATGCCGAGCTTCCTGCCGATCTCCAGAAGGCCGTCACGGACCCGGCGCTCGATCTCGATGCCGTGGTCCATCAGCTCCAGGAAGTACTTGTCCTTGCCGAAGATGTCCTGGTAGTCGGCGGCGGCCTTCAGGGCCTCGTCGAAGTGGCCGAGGCGCAGCCGGGTCTGCACCTCGCCGGAGGGGCAGCCGGTGGAGGCGACGATGCCCTCGGACCACTGGGCGATGGTCTCCTTGTCCATCCGGGGCCACTTCTGCAGCCAGCCCTCGGCGTAGGCGTCGGAGGAGAGGCGGAAGAGGTTGTGCAGGCCGGTCCGGTTCACGGCCCACATGGTCTTGTGGGTGTAACCACCGGAACCGGAGATGTCGTCCCGCTTCTGGTGCGGCTGACCCCAGAGGATCTTGCGCTTGTTGCGCCGGGACTCGGGGGCGACATACGCCTCGATCCCGATGATCGGGGTGACTCCGGCCTTCTTCGCGGAGTGGAAGAAGTCGTACGCCCCGTGCAGGTTGCCGTGGTCGGACATGGCGATGTGCGTCATGCCCATCTCGTTGCAGGCGTTGAACATGTCCTTGAGCCGCGCGGCACCGTCCAGCAGCGAGTACTGGGTGTGGACGTGCAGGTGCGTGAAGGGCGGCTTTGACACGGTATGGCCTCCAACGGAAACAGTCGGTCGCGGGCGGGCGGACGGTTCTGGGGTCAGCGTCGAAGTCTATGCCCCGGGACTGACACTCGACGCGGATCCGTGCGTACCTTCGTGCGGGAACCGGGCACTCCCGCGTGGCGTCGCCCGTTGGAGACGGCGGAAGCGCTGTCGTACCTGTTCATGCACCTTCATGCACCACCCGTTCCGCACCAGGAGGCACCCAGCGATGTCGGTCCCCCAGCTCCACGACGAGCAGCGCGGCGAGGAGATCCTCGCCGTCTTCGAGACCGCCTTCGGCCGGCTCCTGGCCGCCGACCCGGCCGCGTTCCGGGTGAAGTTCCGGAAGATGGCGGCCTCGGCCTTCGCGTTCTACCGGGGCACGGCGTGCCTCTTCTACCACGACCTGAGTGCGAACAAGGATTTCGGGTCGAAGCGGGGCGGTCCGTTTCTGGACGACCGCACCTCGCGCGTGTGGATCCACGGCGATCTGCACGCGGAGAACTTCGGTACGTACATGGACTCCAACGGCCGCCTGGTCTTCAACGTCAACGACTTCGACGAGGCCTACGTCGGCCCGTTCACCTGGGACCTGAAGCGCTTCTCGGCGTCGATCGCGCTCGTCGGGTACGCGAAGGCGCTCAGCGACGAGCAGATCACCGAGCTCGTGCGGACCTACGCCGACGCCTACCGCGAGCGCATCCACGCCCTGGCCACGGGCGCGAAGAGCGACGAGGTGCCGCCGTTCACCCTGGACACCGCGGACGGCCCGCTGCTGGGCGCGCTGCGTGCCGCCCGCTCGCTCACCCGTTTCGAGCTGCTGGAGTCGATGACCGAGATCCGCGACTTCGAGCGCCGCTTCGCACCGGGCGGCGGCTCCATCGAGCTGGACGCGGCCACCCGCTACAAGGTGCTCGCGGCCTTCGACGGCTATCTGGAGACGCTGCCGGACTCCTCCCTGGCCCGCCCGGACTCCTACCGCGTGAAGGACGTCGTCGGCCGCCGCGGCATCGGCATCGGCTCGGCCGGCCTGCCGTCGTACAACATCCTTCTCGAGGGCCACAGCGACGCTCTGGAGAACGACGTCGTGATCTACATCAAGCAGGCCCAGACCCCGGCCGTCTCCCGGCACATCACGGATCCAGCCATCGCCGGCTACTTCCAGCACGAGGGCCACCGCACGGTGATCTCCCAGCGCGCCCTGCAGGCGCACGCCGACCCGTGGCTGGGCTGGACCGAGCTGGACGGCGCGGGCCAGCTGGTGGCCGAGGTCTCGCCGTACGCAGTCGACCTGGACTGGGACGACATCGACGACCCGGAGGAGATCGCGCAGGTCGTCGCCGACCTGGGCCGGGCCACCGCGGCGATGCACGCGGCGGCGGACGACACCTCGGGCGAGTCCCTGGTGCCGTTCTCCACCGAGCGCGCCATCGACGCCGCCATCGCCGCCGACGAGGAGGGCTTCGCGCCCCTCCTGGTGGACTTCGCGCACGGCTACGGCGCACGCGCGCGTGCCGACCACCAGATCTTCGTCGACCTGTTCCGCAACGGCCGGATTCCGGGCCTGTAACCTTCGGGCACTCACAGGCACTCTTTAGGGGTCCCTTAACCGCGTACGTGACACACTCTTCTTTCACCATGGACATATCCGGGATCCAGCTCAGAGCCGTGCGCGCGGCGCTGTTCACGGCTGTCGTCGTGACGCTCAGCACCGCGTCGCACGTCCTGCTGTCCCGGGCCCCGCTGCCGGTGGCGACCGTGCTGGCGGTCTGCGCCGGCGTGTTCGCCACCGCGTTCGCGCTGGCGGGCCGCGAGCGCGGCTTCGGCCGGATCGCGTCACTGCTGATCCCGCTGGAACTGGCCGCCGACACGGTGTTCACCACCGGTCAGCACACCTGCTACGGCCGCGCCGGCGGCCCCATCGCCGGCCCGCTGCACGCGTTCGGCTTCAAGGTGCTGTGCGAGGGCGGTGCGGTCGGCACCCCGCTGGCCCAGGTGACCGGAGCCCACGGCCGTCCCGAGGCCCTGCTCGCCCACGCCTCGCCGACGGCCGCCTGGCTGCTGCTCGCCGCGCACGTCGGCGTGGGCCTGCTCGCCGCCGCCTGGCTGCGCCGGGGCGAGCGGGCGCTGGTGCAGCTGCTGCGCGCGGTCGGCGCCACCACCTTCCGGCCGCTGCTGCTCGCGGTGGCCGCGGTCACCCTCCGGCTGACCCCGGTCCGCCGGCTGCCGCGTCCGGCCCCGCGCCGGGCCGCCGCCCGCGACCGGCTTCTCGTGCACTCCCTGGGACGACGGGGACCACCGTGTTCGCCCGCTCTCGCCGCCGGCTGAGCGGCGAGGCCTGAGCACACCGAGTCCCCCCACACGTATCCCGCGTACGGCATGTGCGCGTCCCACACGGAGATCACCAACATGAGCAAGCGGAACAGCCAGACGGCGAAGACGGCGGCCCGGGAGCGGCTGCGCGAGGAACGCGAACGGCAGGCCAAGCGCGACAAGGCCAAGCGGCAGGGCATCGTGGCCGCCTCGGTCGTGGCCGTGCTGGCCGCGGCCGGCGGCATCGGCTACGCCGTCGTCCAGGCGAACCAGCCCACCGGCTGGGACGCCGCGAAGGACAAGCCGCTCGTGAAGCCGGCCAACACCACGGGCGCGGACGGCACCACCGTCGTCCTCGGCAAGAGCACCGCCAAGAAGACCCTGACCATCTACGAGGACCCGCGCTGCCCGGTCTGCGCACAGTTCGAGCAGAGCGTCGGCTCGACGGTGAAGAAGGACATCGACGACGGCACGTTCAAGCTCCACTACGTCGGTGCGACCTTCCTCGACAAGAACCTGCCCGGCGTGGGTTCCAAGAACGCGCTCAGCGCCCTGGGCGCCGCGCTGAACGTCAGCCCCGAGGCGTTCCTCGAGTACAAGGCCGCGATGTACTCGACGAAGTGGCACCCCGACGAGACCGTCGACAAGTTCAAGGACGACGCCTACCTGCTCAAGATCGCCGACACGGTCCCGGCACTGAAGGGCAACGTGGCGTTCCAGAAGGCCGTGAAGGACGGCACCTACGACCGGTGGGCGCTGGAGGAGTCGAAGATCTTCGACAAGGACCGCATCCAGGGCACCCCGACCCTGAAGATGGACGGCAAGACGCTGACGGGCCCCGACGGCAAGAACCCGCCGATGAACGAGGCCGACTTCGGCAAGGCCCTCGGCGCGGCCCTCAAGGGCTGACGGCCCGGCGGAATCCGTCCTTCCCGTGAAGAGCGGGCGAACATTGCGAGTTCGCCCGCTCCCGCGTGCGTACCGGTCAGTAACCTGATCGGCCGTGACCAGTCGAAACAGATCACTTCCGGCCGCCGAAGGCCGCAACTCGTTCTCACCTCGCCGCCGTACGGTCGTCAAGGCCGCGGCGGCGACGGCTGTGCTGGCCGGCCCACTGGCCGCCGGTCTTCCGGCGCGCGCCGCCGACCAGGCCCCCGCCTTCCTGCACGGTGTCGCCTCCGGCGACCCGCTGCCCGACGGCATCCTGCTGTGGACCCGGGTGACCCCCACCCCCGAGGCCATACCCGGCTCCGGGGTCGGCCCGGACACCGAGGTGAGCTGGGTCGTCGCCAGGGACAAGGCGTTCACCGCCATCGTCGCCAAGGGCTCCGTCACCGCGACCGCCGCCGCCGACCACACCGTGAAGGCCGACGTCCGCGGCCTGGAACCGGCGACCGACTACTGGTTCCGGTTCTCGTCCGGCGGCACCGACTCCCCGGTGGCCCGCACCCGTACCGCGCCGGCAGCGGACGCGAACGTGTCCGGACTGCGCTTCGGCGTGGTCACCTGCGCCAACTGGGAGGCCGGCTACTTCGCCTCCTACCGCCACCTCGCGACCCGCAACGACCTGGACGCCTGGCTGCACCTCGGCGACTACATCTACGAGTACAAGTCGGGCGAATACGCGGCCCGCGGCACGGTCGTCCGCCCGCACGCGCCCGCCAACGAGATCATCACGCTCACCGACTACCGGGTCCGGCACGGCAAGTACAAGACCGACCCCGACCTGCAGGCCCTGCACCTGAAGGCTCCGGTCATCGCGATCTGGGACGACCACGAGTTCGCCGACAACGCCTGGTCGGGCGGTGCCGTCAACCACACCGAGGGCGCCGAGGGCACCTGGACCGCCCGCAAGGCGGCCGCCAAGCAGGCCTACTTCGAGTGGATGCCGGTGCGTCCGGCGATCGAGGGCACCACCTACCGGCGGCTGCGCTTCGGCAGGCTCGCCGATCTGTCCCTGCTGGACCTGCGCTCCTTCCGCTCCCAGCAGGCGTCCGCGGGCAACGGCTCGGTGGACGACCCGAACCGGACGATCACCGGCCGCGCCCAGCTGGACTGGCTGAAGGCGGGGTTGAAGGCCTCCGACACCAAGTGGCGGCTGGTCGGCAACTCCGTGATGATCGCGCCGTTCGTCATCGGCTCCCTCACCGCCGACCTGCTCAAGCCGCTCGCCAAGCTGCTCGACCTGCCGCAGGACGGCATCGGCCTCAACACCGACCAGTGGGACGGCTACACGCACGACCGCCGCGAACTCCTCGACCACCTGCGCTCGAACGCCATCGGCAACACCGTCTTCCTGACCGGTGACATCCACATGTCCTGGGCCAACGACGTGCCGGTGGACGCGGGTACCTACCCTCTGTCGCCGTCGGCGGCCACGGAGTTCGTGATCACGTCGGTGACCTCCGACAACCTCGACGACATCGTCAAGGTCCCCGAGGGCACGGTCTCCGTGGTCGCCGCGCCGCTCATCGAGGCCGCCAACCGGCACGTCCACTGGGTGGACACCGACCGGCACGGCTACGGCGTGCTGGACATCACCGCCGACCGCGCCCAGATGGACTACTACGTCCTGTCCGACCGCACCGACGCGAACGCCACCTCCAAGTGGGTGCGCTCCTACCGCACCCGCAGCGGCACACAGAAGGTCGAGCGCACCTACGACCCGGTGTGACCGGCGCTCACTCCGTCCGCAGGCTGTCGAGGAAGCCGAACGCCACCCGCCAGGTGGCCTCGGCGGCCTCCGCGTCGTAGTCCGGCAGCTCGGGGTCGGTGTAGAGGTGGCCGGCGCCCGGGTACCGGTAGACCTCCACATCGGCTCCGGCGCGGCCCATCTGCAGATACCAGGCGCTCAGCCAGTCGTCCGTCTCGAACGGGTCCGGCTCGGCCACGTGCAGCTGCACCGGCAGGTCGTCCACCTGGGCGGTCGGCGCGATGTCCGAGGTTCCGTGCACAAGCAGCAGCCCGCGCGCCTTGTCGTCGCCGAGGGCGAGGGTCTGGGCGATGGAGGCGCCGAGCGAGAACCCGGCGTACACCAGCCCGCGGTCGGAGTAGGGGGCCGCCGCCAGCACGGCCCGCTTCAGAAGCTCCTCCTTGCCGATGCGCTCCTTGAACTCCATGCCGTCCTCGACGGTGTCGAACGTGCGTCCCTCGAAGAGGTCCGGCGTCCACACTTCGTGGCCCGCCGTGCGCAGCCGGTCCGCCGCGTCGCGCACCGCGGGCCTGAGGCCGTAGGCCGAGTGAAAAAGCATGATGTTCATGAGGCCATGGTGCCAGCCGGTACGCCGGTGCCGGAGCCGCCGTACCCCGGAATGCGCCGAACTCACATGTTCATCTGCGCCAGGCACCGGTTAGGAGCGGAGGCATGGAGAACGTACTCCGTCCTGTGATCGTCGTCGGCGGCTCGGTGCTGCTCACCCTGGCCATCGGCTGGGCAACCGACCGGCTGCTACGCAAGGCCGACGGACGCGACCACGACTCGCCCCTGTGGGAGCTGCTGCGCCGCGCCAGCGTCCCCTACCAGCTCGTGCTGTGCGCCGCCCTGCTGAGAGGGTCGTACGACCAGGCCAAGGTGCTGGAGCGGCACCAGACCGGCATCGGCCGGACACTGACGCTGGTGCTGATCGGTTCCGCCGCCTGGCTGGTGATCCGGATCGCCGCGGCGGTCGTCGAGACCACCTACAGCCGCTACGCCCGGATGCACCGGGACGCCGCCCGGGTGCGCAGGGTGCGCACCCAGGTGGAACTGATCATGCGGGTGGTGTCGGCGATCGTGATCGTCGTGGCGATCGCCTCCATGCTGCTGACGTTCCCGGCGATGCGCACGGCCGGCGCCTCCCTGCTGGCTTCGGCGGGCATCATCGCCGCCATCGCCGGTGTGGCCGCCCAGTCGACCCTGTCCAACATGTTCGCCGGGCTGCAGATCGCCTTCGGCGACATGGTGCGCATCGGCGACACGGTCGTCGTGGACGGCGAGTGGGGCACCGTCGAGGAGATCACCCTGACCTTTCTGACCGTACGGACCTGGGACGAACGCCGGATCACCATGCCGGTGTCGTACTTCACCTCCAAGCCCTTCGAGAACTGGTCGCGGGGCACCCCGCAGATGACCGGCACCGTCTTCTGGCACCTCGACCACAGCGCGCCCGTCGAGGCGATGCGCGAGAAGCTGCGGGACATCCTGCGCGAGAGCCCCGCCTGGGACGGCCGGGCCTACAGCCTCGTGATCACGGACAGCACGCCCAGCACCGTCCAGGTGCGCGCTCTGATGACGGCGAAGGACGCCGACGACATCTGGACGGTGCGGGTCGCCGTCCGCGAGCAGATGATCACCTGGCTGGCGCAGGAGCACCCCTACGCGCTCCCCCGGGTCAACACCTCCGAGGCGGTGCTCCCGCCGCAACGCCTCCCGTCCCCGGACGGCGCCCCGCTCGGCAAGGACCACGACTTCTCGCGCATCGGCCGGAGCTGACCGGAGCGCGTCTCAGCGGCCCCGCTCGGCGCCTCCGTTCACCTGGATGACCTGTGAGGTGACGTGCCCGGCGCCGGGCGAGGCCAGCCAGTGCACGGTCGTGGCCACGTCCCCCGGTATCCCGGCGCGGCCGGTCACCGTGTCGGCGATGAGCCGGGCCCGCCGGTCCTCGTCCATGGTGTCCCCGAAGAACTCGGTGTCCTCGATGTACCCCGGCGCGACCACGTTCACGGTGATGCCGCGCGTCCCCAGCTCGCGGGCCAGGTCGTGCGCGTAGGGGTGCAGTCCGGCCTTGGCCGCCGCGTAGGCGCCGCTGCCGGAACCCCGGTAGGCGGCGATGGAACTGATGAACAGCACCCGCCCGCCGGGCTCGGCGAGCCGGTCCTTGAGCGCTTCGGTGAGGAGCGCGGCGGTCAGGACGTTCTGCCGGAAGGTGACGGTCCAGGCATGGGCCACGCGGTCGAGGGGGTCGTCGCCGACGGCCGGCGGCTCCAGATGCCCGGCACCGCCGGCAGCGTGCACGAGCACGTCGACGGTGCCCAGCCGGTCACCGACGAACCGGGCCACCCCGCGCACCTGCTCCGGCTCGGAGAGATCCGCGGCATGGGTCAGCGCCCCGGGTACGCCGGCCTTCTGGAGGACCTCCGCACGCCGCCCGAGCAACAGCACCTGGTCGCCGTCCGCCGCGAACGCCTGTGCCGTCGCCAGCCCGATGCCCGTACCACCACCACTGATCACAATGTTGCGCGTCATGATCCGAGACTAGGAGCCGATCGCCGGCGATGCCGGTATTCGTCCACAGGTCCGGCACGTTTGTATGACTGCCTGTGCACAGGGGTCGCCGCGGTGCCGGAACGGCGGGATCATCGCAGGCTGCGCACGTCCAGATGCCTGAGCACCCGGTCGACGATCTCCGGATCCGCCCCCGGCTCGCTCCGCGCCGCCAGCACCGCGTGCCGCGCCGCACTCAGCATCTCGTTCTGGATGTTCCTGACCCGTCTCAGCCGCTTGGCCCGCTGGTGCTGAGCCTCCCGCCGCTCCTCCTCGCCCATGTCGGGACTGATCCGGATCCCGATGTCGAAGGCCCGCCGCAGCATCTGCTCGGACAGGTCCTCGGGCAGCTCCTCCACCTGCTCGATCTCCCGCAGCCTGCGCTTGGCCGCCCGCGCGGCCCGCACCGCCAGCTCCTTCTCGAACTCCTTCTCCCGCTCGGAGTCCGCCTGCACGCGCAGCCACCTCACCAGGGAGGGCAGCGTGAGCCCCTGCAGCACCAGCGTGACGACGATGACTCCGAAGGCGATGAAGATGATCTCGTCGCGGTCGGGGAACGGGGAGCCGTCCTCGGTCTTCAGCGGGAGGGCCAGCGCCAGCGCCACCGAGGCCACCCCGCGCATCCCGGACCACCACATCACGACGGTCTCCCGCCAGCTGACCGGGATCTCCTCGTCGTAGTCGCGCAGCGCGTGCAGCCGCTTGGTCAGCCAGGTCGCCGGCAGCAGCCACACCAGCCGTACGACGATCACCACGCCCACGACCGCTCCGGCCCAGCCGAGCAGCTCGCCCCAGCGTCCCTGGGCGGTACGGATGGCGTTGTGCAGTTCGAGACCGATGAGCCCGAAGGCGACTCCGGTGACGAGGGTGTCGATGATGTCCCAGAAGGTGTGCCCGGCCAGCCGGGTCATCACGTCGTCGGCGCCGGTGGCGTACTCGGCGAGGAACAGCGCCGTGGTGAGCACCGCGAGCACCCCGGAGCCGTGCAGTTTCTCCGCCAGCACGTAGGAGGCGTACGGCACCAGCAGAGTCATGCCGATCTGCAGGGTCGGATCACCCAGCAGGTCCATCACCCTGTTGGCGCCCCAGCCGAGCGCCAGACCCACGACCACCGCGACCACGGCGGACAGCACGAAGTCCAGGCCGGCCCCCCACGGCGAGAACGAGCCGCTCACCACAGCGGCGACCGCCACGTGGTACAGCACGATCGCGGTGACGTCGTTGAAGAGCCCCTCGCCCTCCAGGATCGACACCAGGCGGCGCGGCAGCCCGAGCTGCCCCGCGACACTGGTCACGGCGACCGGGTCGGGCGGGGCGATCAGCGCGCCGAGCGCGACGGCGGCGGCGAGCGGCAGCCCAGGCACGATCGCGCCGGCCACGAACGCCACGCACACCATCGTCACGAACACCAGCGCCACGGCCAGCAGGAAGATCGGGCGGACGTTGGCGGCGAACTGCCGCCAGGAGGTGCGCCGTACGGCCGCGTAGAGCAGCGGCGGAAGCAGCCCGGGCAGAATCAGCTCCGGCGGGATGTCCACGTCGGGCACGAAGTCGGCCACCGCCAGGACGCCGCCGAACAGCGTCATCAGCACCGGTGCCGGCACGCCCAGCCGGTCCCCCACCGGCACGCTGACCAGGGCTCCGAGCAACAGGACGAACAGCAGAGCCAACTGATCCAAGGCCGGCACTCCGGGGGTCGACGATCACACGCAGACCTCAAGCCTGCCACCCGGCCCGCGCGAACGCCCGCCGCGGGGCTCGGCGCAGGACCCCGCGGGGCTCGGCGCAGGCCTACAGGGCCCGGCGCATCGCCCGGTGCGGGATGCCCGCGTCCTGGAACTCCGCGCCGTACGCCGCGTAACCGAGGCGCTCGTAGAAGCCCAGGGCCTGGGTCTGCGCGTGCAGGTCCACCGCGGTCAGGCCACGCGCGCGTGCCGCGTCCTCGACGGCCCGCACCAGGGCCGCGCCGACGCCGAGCCCGCGGGCCTCGCGGGAGACGGCGAGCCGCCCCAGGGAGCCCACCGAGACGTCACCGCCCGTCTTCGCCGCCGCGGCCTCGCCGTGCAGCAGACGCCCCGTGCCGAGCGGCGTGCCGTCCTCACGGATCGCCAGCACATGCACGGCGACCGCGTCGTAGGCGTCGTACTCGATGTCCTCGTCGACGCCCTGCTCGCGGACGAAGACCTCCTTGCGGACGGCGAAGCAGGCCTCGCGGTCGGCGGGGTCGTCGGCGATCCGGACGGTGTAGGGCACGCTCACGCGTACGTCTCCTCACGGACCTGGTCGAGGGCCTTCCGCAGGTCCTCCGGGTAGTCGCTCTCGAACTCCACCCACTGTCCGTCCTCGGGGTGCTCGAAGCCGAGGCGCACGGCGTGCAGCCACTGGCGGGTCAGGCGCAGCCGCTTGGCGAGGGTGGGGTCGGCGCCGTAGGTGAGGTCGCCTACGCAGGGGTGGCGGTGGGCGGACATGTGGACGCGGATCTGGTGGGTGCGGCCGGTCTCCAGCTTCACATCCAGCAGGGAGGCGGCCCGGAACGCCTCGACGAGGTCGTAGTGCGTCACCGAGGGCTTGCCGTCGGCCGTGACCGCCCACTTGTAGTCGTGGTTCGGGTGGCGGCCGATCGGGGCGTCGATGGTGCCGCTCGTCGGGTCGGGGTGGCCCTGGACCAGGGTGTGGTAGCGCTTGTCGACCGTGCGCTCCTTGAACTGGCGCTTGAGCGACGTGTACGCCCGCTCCGACTTGGCGACCACCATCAAGCCGGAGGTTCCGACGTCCAGGCGGTGCACGATGCCCTGGCGCTCGGCGGCGCCGGAGGTGGAGATCCGGTAGCCGGCGGCGGCGAGACCGCCGATGACCGTGGGGCCGCTCCAGCCCGGAGAGGGGTGCGCGGCCACGCCCACCGGCTTGACGATCACGACCACGTCATCGTCGTCGTGCACGATCTCCATGCCCTCGACCGGCTCGGCGACCACCTGCACCGGCGCGGGCGCCTGCGGCATCTCGACCTCGAGCCAGGCACCGCCGCTCACCCGCTCGGACTTGCCGACCACCGCGCCGTCGACCTGGACCTTGCCGGCCGCGGCCAGCTCCGCCGCCTTGGTGCGGGAGAAGCCGAACATGCGGGAGATGGCGGCGTCCACGCGCTCGCCCTCCAGGCCGTCGGGCACGGGCAGGGTACGGATCTCGGGAATCGTGCTCACCCGTCGAGTATGCCGGACGGGTGGAACAGGCCCGCACGAGCCTGTGGAAAACCGGCTGGGGCGGGCGCCTCAGTCCCTGTGGACCGTGCCGTCCGGGTCCAGGCCCCGGAAGGACAGCAGCACGATGAGGATGCCGCCGCACACGATCGCCGAGTCCGCCAGATTGAAGACCGCGAAGCCCTTGGGCGCGATGAAGTCCACGACCTCGCCCTCGAAGATCCCGGGCGACCGGAAGATCCGGTCGGTGAGGTTGCCGAGGGCACCGCCGAGCAGCAGGCCGAGCGCGATCGCCCACGGGTAGCTGTACAGCTTGCGGGCCAGGCGCATGATCACGACGATCACGGCCGCGGCGATCAGTGTGAAGATGATCGTGAAGGCCGCGCCGACGCCGAAGGCCGCGCCCGGGTTGCGGATGGCGTGCAGCTCCAGCCACTCCCCGAGGAGCTTGATCGGCGCGTGGCCCTCCAGCTTGGCGACCACCAGCGTCTTGCTGATCAGATCGAGGACGTAGGCGAACGCGGCCACCGCGAACAGCACGGCGATCCGGCGGCCGCGGCGGCCCCGCACGTCCGCCGGGGCCTGCTGCTCGCCCGCGCCGGACGCACCGGCCGCGGCGGACGCGCCGGAGCCGGCGGGCCCTCCGGCCGCCGCCGTCTGCTCGCCGCTGTCGTCCGGGGTGTCCGGCGTACCGATGATGCGCTCCGCCTCTGCCACGTGAGTCCCTCAACCTAGGTGCCTGACTGAGGACGAGACTACGGCACCGCTGCGCCCACTCAGGAGCGACGTTCCTGCTTCTGCTTGCACTCGACGCACAGCGTTGCGCGGGGGAAGGCCTGCATCCGGGCCTTGCCGATGGGGTTGCCGCAGTTCTCGCACAGGCCGTACGTACCCGTCTCCAGCCGATCCAGGGCGCGCTGGGTCTGGATCAGCATCTCGCGCGCGCTCGCGGCCAGCGCCATCTCGTGCTCGCGCGTGATGTTCTTGGTGCCGATGTCGGCCTGGTCGTCTCCCGCGCCGTCCCCGGAGTCCCGCATCAGGCCCGCGAGCGAGGCCTCGGAGGAGCTGATCTCCTCCTGCAGCCGCTGCGCCTCGGACAGCAGCTCGGCGCGGGCCTCGGCGACCTCTTCCGAGGTCCAGGGGTCCTCGCCGGGGCGCACCGCCAGCTCGCCGGGCTCCGCCGCGGCGACCCGCGCCTTGGGAACGGCGGTCTCCGCCGTGGCCGTGCCAGGAGTCTTCTTCGCAACCACTGTCGTGGCTCCCGTCTGCTTCGCGGCCCGCGCCGCGCCCGGTTTGTTGGCCCTGCTCGTGCCGGCCGCCTTCGTGGAGGCACCCGCTGCGGTCGCCCTCCCGCCGCCGGCCCTCTTCGCCACCGGCTTCTCGTCGACCGTCTCCTTCGCCTTCGCCACCCCCTTCTTCCCGCCTTGCTTGCTGGTCACCGCCTTCTTCGATGCCGTCCCGGCCACCACAGCGTGACCGACGACCGCCTTCTGCGCCGGAGCCTTCTTGACCTCGGCCTTCTTGACCGCGGCCTTCTTCACTTCGGCCTTGTCGGCCGGTGCCTTCTTGACGGCGGCCTTCTTGCCGCCCGCCTTCTCGTCGGCCGTGGGCTGCGCGGCCGCCTCCCCGGGCGCCGCGTGCTGCGCCGCCGCCTTCCTGGGGGCCGTGTGTTCCGCGGCCGCCCTGCTGGGGGTGGTCCTCGGGCCTGCCTTCCGCTGCGGGGCCGTCTTCCGCCCGGCCGCCTTCCCGGCGGCCGTCTCCTTCGCCGCAGCCCTGCCGGCGGCCGTCTCCTCCGCCGCAGCCCTCCCGGGGGCGCCGGCCCCGGCCGACGTCTTCCCGGCAGCCGCCCCCTCGGCCGTGGCCTCCTTCGCCGCCTTCCTCCTGGTCGCCGTCCCCTTCGCCGCGGACCTCCCGGCAGCCTTCTGCGCGACCGCCGTCTCCTCGGCGGCCGACTTCCGGGAAGCCGTCTCCTTCGCGGCCGTCCTCGCGGGCGCCTTCCCGGCGGCCGGCTCCTTCACGGCCGTCTCCGTCGTCGGCGTCCTCCTCGCGGCCGGATCCGCCGTCCTCCCCGCGGTCGCCCTCTTCTTCCCGGCCACTGCCTTGGCCTCACCGTCGGAGGCAGCCGCAGCGCCGGAGGCGACAACGCCCCTGCGACGGCCGGTCGCCGGCTGCTGTACGGCGGTCTTTTTCGCCACCATGGCCGGGACCCCTTCACATATTGTGATTTTGCGCGCGAATCGTGCTGGGACGATAAATCGACTTGAGTCCCGCGGCAACGGGGCACACCGCCCGATTCGCCCGCCCGCACCCCCGTGCAGCGGGCCTGCATCCGTTGTGCCCAGCTCCCCGCCGGGTAATCCGCCGGGCCGCGCCCCCCGCGGACCCGAGGACCCGTCCCCCTCGCCATTCGGGTCATCCGGGACCGTCATGCGGCACGCCACCGCTGCGCGCGCGGAACCGGTCGGCGACCCGGGGGGAAAACCGGTCCGCGGCTGTCCGCGCGGCGCCGTACACTGGGCGGAGCGAAAAGCGTGGATGGGGACGAGTAGCGGCGTACGCAGCCCAGAGCGACCCGGGGACGGTGTGAGCCCGGGGGCGAGCGCGACGTGAAGATCACCCCGGAGCCGCCGGAAGAAAGCCGCAGTCCGAGCGCCGCGGCGAGTAGAGCCGGCTTCGCGACCCCAATGAGGGGGCCCACCGGCGCGTAGGGCGCGGCGGAGGGCCAAGGAGGGTGGTACCGCGGGAGCGCGCCGCACACGGCGTAGGCAGGATCGAAGGCTCTCGTCCCTCCGACGGAAGGAAGCAAGTCCGTTGGAGGATGCTCGCAGATGACAGCGCCGACGTACCGCCAGGTGCCCGCACAGGTCGACCTGCCCGCTCTTGAGCACGCCGTGCTCGACTTCTGGCGCGAGCAGAAGATCTTCGCCAAGAGCCTGGAGCAGTCCGAGGGCCG
This sequence comes from Streptomyces sp. NPDC046759, assembly GCF_040645475.1. NCBI lineage: Bacteria > Bacillati > Actinomycetota > Actinomycetes > Kitasatosporales > Streptomycetaceae > Streptomyces > Streptomyces sp. NPDC046759. The sequence goes on from NZ_JBEYYJ010000019.1 coordinate 95,809, forward strand.
CCCGGAATGGGTGTTCTACGAGGGCCCGCCCACCGCGAACGGCATGCCCGGCGCCCATCACATCGAGGCGCGCGTCTTCAAGGACGTCTTCCCCCGCTTCCGCACCATGCGCGGCTACCACGTGGCCCGCAAGGCCGGCTGGGACTGCCACGGCCTGCCGGTCGAGCTGGCGGTCGAGAAGGAGCTGGGCTTCTCCGGGAAGCAGGACATCGAGGCGTACGGCATCGCCGAGTTCAACGCCAAGTGCCGCGAGTCGGTGACCCGGCACACCGACGCCTTCGCCGAGCTGACGACCCGCATGGGCTACTGGGTCGACCTGGACGACGCCTACCGCACCATGGACCCCGAGTACGTGGAGTCGGTCTGGTGGTCGCTGAAGGAGATCTTCACCAAGGGTCTGCTGGTCCAGGACCACCGTGTCGCCCCCTGGTGCCCGCGCTGCGGCACCGGCCTGTCCGATCACGAGCTGGCGCAGGGCTACGAGACGGTCGTCGACCCCTCCGTCTACGTCCGTTTCCCGCTCACCTCCGGTCCGCTCGCGGGCCAGGCCGCACTCCTGGTGTGGACGACGACCCCCTGGACCCTGGTGTCCAACACGGCGGTCGCCGCGCACCCCGAGGTCACCTACGTCGTCGCGACCGACGGCGCGCAGAAGCTCGTCGTCGCCGAGCCGCTGCTCGCCAAGGCGCTCGGCGAGGGCTGGGAGAGCACCGGCCAGACCTTCACCGGCGCCGAGATGGAGCGCTGGACGTACCAACGTCCGTTCGAGCTGGTGGAGTTCCCGGAACCGGCCCACTACGTGGTGAACGCCGACTACGTGACGACCGAGGACGGTACGGGTCTGGTCCACCAGTCCCCCGCCTTCGGTGAGGACGACCTCAAGGTGTGCCGTTCCTACGGCCTGCCGGTCGTGAACCCCGTCCGGCCCGACGGCACCTTCGAGGAGGACGTCCCGCTGGTCGGCGGCGTCTTCTTCAAGAAGGCCGACGAGAAGCTCACCGAGGATCTTCAGCAGCGCGGCCTCCTCTTCAAGCACCTGCCGTACGAGCACAGCTATCCGCACTGCTGGCGCTGTCACACCGCGCTGCTGTACTACGCGCAGCCCTCCTGGTACATCCGCACGACGGCGATCAAGGACCGCCTCATCCAGGAGAACGAGAAGACCAACTGGTTCCCTGAGACGGTCAAGCACGGCCGCTTCGGCGACTGGCTGAACAACAACATCGACTGGGCGCTGTCCCGCAACCGCTACTGGGGCACCCCCCTGCCGATCTGGCGCTGTGAGGACGACCACCTCACCTGCGTCGGCTCCCGCGCGGAGCTGACCGAGCTGACCGGCACCGACCAGTCGGCCCTCGACCCGCACCGCCCGTTCATCGACGAGGTCACCTTCGCCTGCCCGCAGGACGGCTGCGGCAGGACGGCCACGCGCGTGCCGGAGGTCATCGACGCCTGGTACGACTCGGGTTCGATGCCGTTCGCGCAGTGGGGCTACCCGTACAAGAACAAGGAGCTGTTCGAGAGCAGGTACCCGGCGCAGTTCATCTCCGAGGCGATCGACCAGACCCGCGGCTGGTTCTACACGCTGATGGCCGTCGGCACGCTGGTCTTCGACAAGTCGTCGTACGAGAACGTCGTCTGTCTGGGCCACATCCTCGCCGAGGACGGCCGCAAGATGTCCAAGCACCTGGGCAACATCCTGCAGCCGATCCCGCTCATGGACCAGCACGGCGCGGACGCGGTGCGCTGGTTCATGGCGGCCGGCGGCTCCCCGTGGGCGGCCCGCCGGGTCGGGCACGGCACGATCCAGGAGGTCGTGCGCAAGACCCTGCTGACGTACTGGAACACGGTCGCCTTCCAGGCGCTGTACGCCCGTACGTCCGACTGGGCGCCCAGCGCGGCCGACCCGGCCCCGGCCGAGCGCCCGCTGATCGACCGCTGGCTGCTGTCCGAGCTGCACGCGCTCACCGGCGAGGTCACCGAGGCGCTGGAGACGTACGACACCCAGCGCGCCGGCAAGCTGCTGTCCGCGTTCGTCGACGACCTGTCCAACTGGTACGTCCGCCGTTCGCGCCGCCGCTTCTGGCAGGGCGACAAGGCCGCGCTGCGCACGCTGCACGAGGTGCTGGAGACGGTCACCAAGCTGATGGCGCCGATCACCCCGTTCATCGCCGAGCGGGTGTGGCAGGACCTGGTCGTGCCGGTGACCCCGGGCGTCCCGGAGTCGGTGCATCTGGCCGCGTGGCCGCAGCAGGACCCGTTCTCGATCGACCCGGAGCTGTCGAAGCAGATGGTCCTGGTCCGCCGGCTGGTGGAGCTGGGCCGTGCCACGCGCGCGGAGTCGGGCGTCAAGACGCGCCAGCCGCTGTCCCGCGCGCTGATCGCGGCGAGCGGCTTCGAGTCCCTGGACCCCGAGCTGCACGCCCAGATCACCGAGGAGCTGAACGTCTCCTCGCTGGCGTCCCTGTCCGAGGTCGGCGGCAGCCTGGTGGACACGACGGCCAAGGCCAACTTCCGTGCGCTGGGCAAGCGGTTCGGCAAGCGGGTGCAGGACGTGGCGAAGGCGATCGCGAACGCCGACGCGGCGGCGCTGTCGCTGGCGCTGCGCGAGGGGACGGCCTCGGTGGAGGTCGACGGCGAAACGGTCACCCTCGCGCCCGACGAGGTGATCATCACGGAGACGCCGCGCGAGGGCTGGTCGGTGGCCTCCGACTCCGGCGCCACGGTCGCCCTGGACCTGGAGATCACCGAGGAGCTGCGGCAGGCGGGCCTCGCCCGGGACGCGATCCGGCTGATCCAGGAGGCCCGCAAGAACAGCGGGCTGGATGTGGCCGACCGGATCGCGCTGCGCTGGACCTCCACGGACCCGGCGGTGGTCGCGGCCCTGTCCGAGCACGCGGAACTGATCGCCGACGAGGTCCTCGCGACCGACTTCGGCCAGGGCGAGGCCGACGACAGCTACGGGGACGCCTTCACCGAAGAGGGCCTGTCCCTCACCTTCCGGCTGCACAAGGCCTAGCCGCATCCGAGGAAGGGCCCGGCTCCGTCGCGGAGTCCGGGTCCTTTCCGTCTTCCGGCAGGCGCTGTTCCGCGTCCGGGCCCAGTGCGGCCGGCAGCGCTCGGTCCGGTGCCCGGCTCACGCAGAGCGCACCGGTCTCGGAATCGTTCGGGTGCCCGGTAAGGACGAAACCACCCGCGGTGAGGACCGTTCGCATCGCCTCGATCATCGCGCCCTCGAGGATCGTCGTATGCGCAAGTACCGGGTCCCGGTAACGCCGTTCGGCCGGACACCACCGCCCGGCCTCCCGCAGCGCGGGAGGGGGTTCCCGGCCGATGGAGACGCCGCCCGTCCCCACACTCCGGTCGGCCTCCACCACGGCCCCCGCTCCGGCGGACCCGTCCGGTCCCGGCTCGCGCACCGGAAGTCCCGCCGCTGCGGGCTGTGTACGCGCCTCGGCCGCCCGGGCTTCCCACCGCCGGATCGTTTCCTCATCGGCCGGCGCCCGCCAGGGAGGGCGTTTCCGCTCATGGCGGTCAGGCTACGGGACCCGTCGAACACCCCCGTCAACCCGCGTAAAAAGGGCGGGCCCCCGGGACCGAAGTCCTGGGGGCCCGCCCTAGGGACGCTGCCGACGCCGTTGTCGTACTGGTCTCAGGGACCTGTCAGTTGTCGTCCTCGTCGATCAGGAACCCGCGCATCGGCGAGGGTGCCTGGCCCATCGGGGACGGGCCCTGCGGACGGACCGGGGCCATGGGCTGGGTCATGGCCGGGGTCATCTGCTGCTGGCCGCCGTACGACGGGGCGGACGGAGCGGGGTTGCCGCCCATCGTCTGGTTGCCGCCGTAGGACGGGGCGCTCGCGCCGGCCGGGGCCATGGAAGGCGCCGGGGACGGCGGCAGGGACGCGGTCGCCGGGGTGCGCGGCGGGGCCAGGGAGTCGTCGGCCTGGGTCTCCAGCTGGCGCAGCTGGGACTCGAGGTACGACTTCAGGCGCGTGCGGTACTCGCGCTCGAAGCCGCGCAGGTCCTCGACCTTGCGCTCCAGCGTGGCCCGGGCGGACTCCAGGGAGCCCATCGCGACGCGGTGCTTCTCCTGCGCGTCCCGCTCCAGGGCGTCGGCCTTGGCACGGGCGTCACGCTCCAGACCCTCGGCGCGGCTGCGGGCCTCGCCGACGATCTTGTTGGCCTCGGAGCGGGCCTCGGCGATCGCCTGGTCGGCGGTCTGCTGGGCCAGCGAGAGGACTCGGGCGGCGCTGTCGCCACCGGGGCCCTGACCGGGCATACCGGGTCCACCCATGGGACCGCCCATGCCCATCGGCTGCTGGCCGCCCATCGGGCCCTGACCCATCGGACCCTGACCCATCGGACCCTGACCCATGGGGCCCTGACCCATCGGGCCCTGACCCATGGGGCCCTGACCCATGGGGCCCTGACCCATCGGACCCTGGCCCATGTGGCCGGGACCCTGCGGGCCGCCCTGGCCGCCGGGACCGGCGGGCAGCTGCGGGGCACCGCTCGGCAGCTGGGGCGGGCCACCCATGGGGCCGCCCATCTGCTGCTGCGGCGGGCCCGATATGCCGGCGGGCACCGGCGCGCCGGGCCCTCGCATGCCCTGCTGCTGAGGGTGGGGCTGCTGGTCCTGGTCCGGCGGGCCCTTGCGCATGTTCTGCTGGTTCTGCGCGGCCGCACGGGTCGCCGCGGCCAGCTTGGCGCGCAGGTCCTCGTTCTCGCGGAGCAGACGGGTCAGTTCGGCTTCGACCTCATCGAGGAAGGCATCGACCTCGTCCTCGTCATAGCCTTCTCGGAGGCGGACGGTCGTGAACTGCTTGTTCCGCACGTCCTCGGGGGTCAACGGCATCTCTTCACCTCAACGTAGTCATCGGCAGTCGGCAAGACCGTATCGTCCACCCTCATCACATGAAGCTCCCCGTGATGGAGAGGAGGATGTAGACGATGATCATCAGTACGAAGAAGGACAGGTCGAGCGCCACGCCCCCGAGACGCAGCGGCGGGATGAACCGCCGCAGAAGCTTCAGCGGTGGATCGGTGACAGTGTAGGTGGCCTCCAGTACGACCACCATCGCCTTGCCGGGTTGCCACGAGCGGGCGAACTGGAACACGTAATCCATGACAAGCCGGAAGATGAGCACGGCGAGGAACACCAGCAGCGCGGTGTGGACCACCGTGACGAACACGCTCATGGCCTGCGCTTCCCTCTCCCCTGTTCCGTGCTCTTCCGAGCCTCGATCCGGTTACCTGCTTCTCAGCTCTGGTTGAAGAACCCGCCCTCTGCGATGCGGGCCTTGTCCTCCGCCGTGACATCGACGTTAGCAGGAGACAACAGGAACACCTTCTGCGTCACCCGCTCGATGCTGCCGTGAAGACCAAACACCAAACCGGCCGCAAAGTCGACAAGTCGCTTCGCGTCTGTGTCATCCATCTCAGTCAGATTCATGATCACCGGGGTGCCCTCACGGAAGTGTTCCCCGATGGTACGGGCCTCGTTGTAGGTCCGGGGGTGAAGCGTGGTGATCCGGTAAGGCTCTCGCTCGGACACAACCTTGGGCATGATCACCGGCGCGTTCTTCTCGAGGGACTGACGTTCTTGTGTGATGGATGCCACGGGCGCGATGCGCGCCGGACGTCCGGATTCCGCGGCGAGCGAAGTTGAACGGGCCACCGGCTCACGGGGCGCGGGCGGTTGCACGATTCGCACCTCTTCGTCCCTTTGGGACTGATGTGCGCTGTGCGGCTGGTGTGAAGATTCGTGCCGTCGATGGTCCCGCTCCGGCTCCGGGTCCAACTCGGGCTCGAAGTCGTCGTCGGGGTCGAATCCGCGGCCGTCGTACCCATCGTCCTCCACGAGGCCGAGGTAGACCGCCATCTTGCGCATCGCGCCGGCCATGCTCTGAGTCCTCCGCTCTGTGGTGGATCGACTGACGACTGCCAAGTGCCCGCGATCCACGTGGTCGTTGTGCCCGCCTTCGCAGGCACTGACCATATTTTCTGCTGTGGTCCGACTTCCTGGCGACGTTACCCGAGCCTGGGGCGGACTCCGAGTACCGCGGTGCCGACGCGCACATGTGTCGCCCCGGCGGCAACGGCCTGTTCGAGGTCCGCACTCATCCCTGCCGACACCATGGTTGCAGCCGGATGGGCTCGGCGCAGGTCAGTCGACAAATCCATGAGGCGTTCAAACGCCGCCTGTTCGCGTCCCGCGTACTCCCCGGTGAGCGGAGCGACGGTCATCAGACCGTCGAGCCGCAGCCCCGCAGAGCCCGCGACGAGATCGGCCAACTCTTCGATTCCGCCGGGGGCCACGCCCCCGCGCTCACCGCGGGCGCGTTCGCCCGCGTCCAGCGCGACCTGGACGAGACAGCCCACCTCGCGCCCGGCCCGCACGGCCTCCTTCGACAGGGCCGTGACGAGCCGCGAACGGTCGACGGACTGCACGACATCCGCGTAACCGACCACGGACCGCACCTTGTTCGTCTGCAACTGACCGACGAAGTGCCATTTCAGCGGCAGATCCGCGCACGCGGCGGCCTTCGGCGCCGCGTCCTGGTCACGGTTCTCGGCGACATGGCGCACACCGAGTTCCGACAGGATCCGCACATCGCTCGCCGGATAGGTCTTGGTGACCACGATCAGGGTCACCTCCTCCCGCTCGCGCCCGGCGGCCACACAGGCGGCGGTGATGCGCTCCTCCACTTTCGCCAGATTTGCGGCGAGTTCGGTCTTACGGTCCGTCATGCCCCATCAGTCCAGCCAGACGTAACCCGCGAGCCGCCCGGTGGTGCGGTCACGGCGGTACGAGAAGTGGTTGTCCGACTCCAGCGTGCACTCCGGCGACTGCGCCCGGTCGCGCACCCCGAGCCGGTCGAGCTGCGCATGCACCCCGGCGCCCACGTCGACCGCCGGCGTACCCCAGCTCGTTTCGGCGTGCGCCGCCGGCTCGGCGGCCGCCACCTCGGCGCGCATCTCCTCAGGCACCTCGTAGCACCGTCCGCACACGGCGGGTCCGGTGCGGGCCACGATCCGGCCCGGCTCGGCGCCGAGTGCGGCCATGGCCCGCACGGCGGCGGGGACGATCCCCTTGACCATGCCGGGCCGGCCCGCGTGCGCCGCCGCCACGACCCCGGCGACGGGATCGGCCAGCAGCACCGGCACGCAGTCGGCGGTGAGGACGGCGAGGGCGAGTCCGCGGCGGGCGGTGACGATGGCGTCCACCTCCGGCACCGGGCGCTCTCCCCAGGGCTCGTCCACCACGGCCACGTCGGCGCCGTGCACCTGGTTCATCCAGACGACCAGCCCCGGTTCGACGCCGAGCGACTTGGCGGCGATGTCCCGGTTGGCCCGTACGGCTTGCGGGTCGTCGCCGACCGCGCCGCCGAGGTTGAGCTCCTCATACGGAGCGGCGCTCACCCCGCCCCACCGGTCGGTGAAGGCGAAGTGCGCGCCGCTCACGCTCTCGCGCCGTCCTATCACTTGAGGAAGTCCGGTACGTCCAGTTCCTCTGCGGCGCTGTCCGCGTAGGAGGGCCGCGGCGCCGGGGTGACCGGCGGGGCGACCGGGATGTCGGCCACCGGCTCGGCCACCGGCTCCGGCTCCTCCTTCGGCTTGACGCTGCCGAGGGACCCGAAGCTGGGGCGGCTGGGCTCGCTGGGGCGGGCCACAGCGGGCTCCTCGCGGCGGGAGCCCGTCGAAGCCGAGGCCGAGCCGAGGACGTTGTCCCGGCGGGCCGGGGGCTGGCCGCCGTCGAAGCCGGCCGCGATCACGGTGACCCGGACCTCGTCGCCGAGGGCGTCGTCGATGACCGCGCCGAAGATGATGTTCGCCTCGGGGTGCGCGGCCTCGCTGACCAGCTGGGCGGCCTCGTTGATCTCGAACAGGCCCAGGTCGCTGCCGCCGGAGATGGAGAGCAGCACCCCGCGGGCGCCGTCGATGGACGCCTCCAGCAGTGGCGAGGAGATCGCCATCTCGGCCGCGGCCACCGCGCGGTCGTCGCCGCGGGCCGAGCCGATGCCCATGAGGGCCGAACCGGCCTCGGACATGACCGACTTCACGTCGGCGAAGTCGAGGTTGATGAGGCCGGGGGTGGTGATGAGGTCGGTGATGCCCTGGACACCGGAGAGCAGGACCTGGTCGGCGGACTTGAAGGCGTCCAGGACCGAGACCTGGCGGTCCGAGATGGACAGCAGCCGGTCGTTGGGGATGACGATGAGGGTGTCGACCTCTTCGCGCAGCTCGGCGATGCCGTCCTCGGCCTGGTTGGCGCGGCGCCGTCCCTCGAAGGTGAACGGACGCGTGACCACGCCGATGGTGAGGGCGCCCAGCGAGCGGGCGATGTTGGCGACGACGGGTGCGCCGCCGGTGCCGGTGCCGCCGCCTTCACCGGCCGTCACGAAGACCATGTCGGCCCCCTTGAGGACCTCCTCGATCTCCTCGCGGTGGTCCTCGGCGGCCTTGCGGCCGACGGCCGGGTTGGCTCCGGCGCCGAGTCCGCGGGTGAGTTCGCGGCCGACGTCGAGCTTGACGTCGGCGTCGCTCATCAACAGCGCCTGCGCGTCGGTGTTGATGGCGATGAACTCGACACCCTTGAGACCGACCTCGATCATCCGGTTGATGGCATTGACACCACCGCCGCCGACACCGATGACCTTGATGACTGCGAGGTAGTTCTGCGGTGCTGCCACGTCGAAGGCCTCTCGCCTCGAATTACGTTGTCGCCGCGGTGCGGTGCCCCGCGCCGGGACGACGGATGCCGAATGGGACGGTCCGTAGCGCCGACCCGAACCCTAACCCTGAAGTTTAGGGTTACCAGTGTGTCTGTTCCCTGAAGTCTTCTGAACAGGACACTAAGTCGACAAGTGGCGCCCGTTCAACGAACACGCCGAACCTCCCGTTTTTCTTTTCACCCTATGTGATCAGCCATAGCAGTGCCCAACCAGGGTGCTGGCCTGCGCTGATGTGCGTCAACTCCCCGATGACGCAGGGGCGGTGGGAACGCTGACATCGAAGTGCCGCGCGCCGGGAGCTGCTTTCATGAGAGCTGCGAGGGTCCGCGCCTTGAGGCGGCCGTTCTCGGCACTCCCCCACGCCACCGTGCGGCCGTCGGCCAACTGCAGCGAGATGTCGTCGTAGGAACGGACTTGGACGTTCCGGGTGTCCTTCGCCACGGCGGCCGGCAGGGCCCTGGCGACCCCGACCGCCTCGCGCACCAGCCGGTCGGTGCCGAAGCGGCGGTAGCTCGCGGCGCCCGATCCCGTGCGAGAGACGGACAATTCCAGCGTCGGAACGGCATTCGGGGCCTGCGGAACCGTGGCGAATCGGACGCCCTCGTCATCGACTTCGACGAAGTTCGCGCCCTTTCGGACAAGGAGAACCGGGGTCCGTTCGGTCACTTTCAGCCCGATTCCATGGGGCCAGGACCGGACCACGTCAATAGTGTCAATCCGGGGCAATTTACGACGAAGTCGGGCTTCGATACCATCGGTGTCCACGGAAATCATCGGCGCCCCGACCGGCACGGCCGCCGCGTCCCGCACCTCGGCGGGGGTCAGTACGCGCGCGCCGGAGACGGAGACGCGCTCGACGCGCAGCCATGTGGAGCCGTACAACGCCCAGACGGAACCGGCTCCGAGCAGCACCAGAAGAACCGCCAGGATGATGATCCTACGAAGGCGGGGGCTTCCTGGCCCACGGACGAGCGGCGGGCCGGACGGGTCCTGCTGGCGTTCACCGCGTTCGGCGGTGGTCGGTCCGGCCACGCTCACTGCCCTTTCGTCATACGGTCCTAACGGCGTGAGGCGATCGCCTCGTACACCATGCCGACGAGCAGTTCGTCGGCGTCCCGTCGGCCGAACTCGCTTGCCGCGCGGGACATCTCGTACAGCCGGTGCGGGTCGGCGAGCACGGGCAGGACGTTCTGCTGCACCCACTCGGGCGTGAGTTCCGCGTCGTCGACGAGGAGCCCGCCGCCGGCCTTCACCACCGGCTGGGCGTTGAGCCGCTGTTCGCCGTTGCCGATGGGCAGCGGGACGTAGGCGGCCGGGAGTCCGACGGCGGAGAGTTCGGCGACGGTCATCGCGCCCGCACGGCAGAGCATCATGTCCGCCGCGGCGTACGCCAGGTCCATCCGGTCCAGGTAACTTACCGGGACATAGGGGGGCATACCCGGCATCTGATGCACTTGCGGCAGTTCGTTCTTCGGGCCGACCGCGTGCAGGATCTGGATGCCGGCCTGCTGCAGCCACGGGGCGACCTGCTGGACCACCTCGTTGAGGCGCCGGGCGCCCTGGGAGCCGCCGGAGACGAGCAGCGTGGGCAGGTTCGGGTCGAGACCGAAGCGGTGGCGGCCCTCGGGGCGCGCGGCGGCGCGGTCCAGCGTGGCGATGGAACGGCGCAGCGGGATGCCGATGTAGCGGGCGTCACGCAGCTTGCTGTCCGGCGTGGAGACGGCGACCCGGGCCGCGTACCTCGAGCCGATCTTGTTGGCAAGTCCGGGCCGGGCGTTGGCCTCGTGGATCACGATCGGCACGCCGAGCCGCTTGGCGGCCAGATAGCCGGGCAGGGCGACATAGCCGCCGAATCCGACCACCACGTCCGCCTTGGTGCGCTCCAGGATCTGCTCGGCGGCCTTGATGGTGCCGCGCAGCCGGCCCGGGACGGTGATCAGCTCGGGGGTGGGCTTGCGGGGCAGCGGCACCGCCGGGATCAGCGCCAGCTCGTAGCCCCGCTCCGGGACGAGCCGGGTCTCCAGGCCGCGCTCCGTGCCCAGGGCCGTGATTCCCACGGTCGGGTCCTGCCTGCGCAGGGCGTCCGCGAGGGCGAGCGCGGGCTCGATGTGGCCGGCGGTCCCCCCACCGGCGAGTACGACATGCACCGAAATTCACCGCTCTCCGGACGAACGCGCCGCCGAGGCACGCCGTCGCATCGTGTTCCATCTCCGAGGCCCCCGCTCGGCACCGGAGCCTCCCGCCCGCTTTCTACCAAAGCGAGGTTGCCGCATCGCAAGCGCTGCCCGCGCAGCGGGCTCGTCGCGCGCGAAGGCGATCAGCAACCCGATGGCGAACATGGTCGGCAGCAGGGCGGATCCTCCGTAGGAGAACAGCGGGAGGGGGACGCCGGCGATCGGCAGCAGACCGAGCACCGCACCGATGTTGATCACCGCCTGGGCGGTGATCCAGGTGGTCACGCCTCCCGCGGCATACCTCACGAAGGGGTCCTCCGTGCGTCCGGCCACGCGGATACCCGCATAGCCTAGAGCCGCGAACAGGGCGAGCACCGACAGCGTCCCTGCCAGACCCAGTTCCTCACCGGTGACGGCGAAGATGAAGTCGGTGTGGGCTTCCGGGAGTTGTCCCCATTTTTCCACACTCGCACCGAGACCGGATCCGAAGATTCCGCCGGAGGCGAGCGCGTAGATTCCGTGCACGGCCTGCCAGCAGTCGGCGCCGCCCGCCCGGGGCTCGGTGGCGCCGATGCAGGAGAGCCGGGCCATGCGGTTGGGGCTGGTCTTGATGAGGACGAAACCGATCAGCGCGGCGATCTGCAGCACCATCGCGAACAGTCTCGTCGGCGCACCGGCGAGCCACAGCAGACCGAACAGGATCGCTGTGAGAATGATCGCGGTGCCCATGTCGCCGCCGAGCATGATCAGCCCGAGCAGCAGAAAGGCGACCGGCACCAGCGGCACCAGCATGTGCTTCCACTGGTTCAGCAGCTTCCTCTCCTGCTTGCGGGCGATCAGGTCCGCGCCCCAGAGCACCAGGGCGAGCTTGCCGAACTCGCTGGGCTGGATCTGGAAGGAGCCGCCGAGGGAGATCCAGTTCTGGTTGCCGTTGACCGCCATCCCTATCCCGGGAACCTGCACCAGGGCCATGAAGAAGACGGCGATGGCGAGGATCGGGTAGGACAGCGCCCGGTGCAGTTTCACCGGCATGCGGGAGGCCGCGAACAGCAGTACGCCGCCGAGCACGGCGGCCAGCAGCTGCTTGCGGAAGAAGTACGACCCCGGCAGGGACATCTGCAGCGCGGTGATCTGGGAGGCCGAGTAGACCATCACCAGGCCCAGCACGATGATCAGCATGCTGCCGCCGAGGATCAGGTAGTAGGCGGTCAGCGGCCGGTCCCAGGCCTTCCGCACGCGGACGAACAGCCGCTGGACCGGATGGTCCCCCGGCGGGCGCGGGGCGGGGGGACGGGGACGCCGGGACGCCCGCTGCACGGGCGGCTTGCCGGTACGGCTACTGGGCATCGGCGCCTCCACTGAACGTCGACCGTCCCACGCGTCCCTCCCAAGATCCGCCCGGCGGGCGGCCGGGGTCAGGCTCCGAGTTCGCGGACAGCCGCCGCGAACACGTCACCGCGCTGGTTGTAGTTGGTGAACATGTCCATGGAGGCGCAGGCCGGGGCCAGCAGCACCGTGTCGCCGGGCTGAGCCAGCCGCTTCGCTTCCGTCACCGCCTGGAGCATCGCCCCAGTGTCGGTCCGGTCGAGGTCGACGACGGGTACTTCCGGGGCGTGTCGCGCGAGGGCGTCGCGGATCAGTGCCCGGTCGGCGCCGATCAGGACGGCGCCGCGAAGTCGCTTTGCCGACTTGGCGACCAGTTCGTCGAAGGCCGCGCCCTTCGCCAGACCGCCCGCAATCCATACGATCGACTCATATGACGCCAACGAGGCTTCGGCCGCGTGGGTGTTGGTCGCCTTGGAGTCGTCCACGTACGCGACACCGTCGATGTCGGCGACGTGCGCGATGCGGTGGGCGTCCGGGCGGAAGGCCCTGAGGCCGTCGCGTACGGCCGTGGCCGGCACCCCGAAGGCACGCGCGAGGGCCGCCGCGGCAAGGGCGTTGGCGACGTTGTGCGGGGCGGGCGGGTTGATGTCGGAGACCTCGGCCAGCTCCTGCGCGTTCTTCTGCCGGTTCTCCACGAAGGCACGGTCGACCAGGATGCCGTCCACGACACCGAGTTGGGAGGGCGCGGGGGTGCCGAGGGTGAAGCCGATGGCCCGGCAGCCCTCCTCGACGTCGGCCTCGCGGACCAGATCCTCGGTGAGCTTGTCGGCCATGTTGTAGACGCAGGCGACCCGATTGCCCTCGTAGACACGGCCCTTGTCGGCGGCGTAGGCCTCCATGGAGCCGTGCCAGTCGAGGTGGTCGGGGGCGAGGTTGAGGACGACCGCCGAGTGGGCGCGCAGCGAGGGTGCCCAGTGCAGCTGGTAGCTGGACAGCTCGACGGCGAGGACGTCGTACCGCTCCTCGCCGAGGACGACGTCGAGCAGTGAGACGCCGATGTTGCCGACGGCGGCCGTGCGCAGGCCCGCGGCCGCGAGGATCGACGCCAGCATCTGCACGGTCGTGGTCTTGCCGTTGGTGCCCGTGACGGCCAGCCAGGGAGCCGCGTCGGGGCCGCGCAGCCGCCAGGCCAGCTCGACGTCGCCCCAGACCGGCACGCCCGCCTTCTCCGCCGCCAGGAAGAGCGGCTTGTCGGGCTTCCAGCCGGGCGCGGTGACGATCAGCTCGGTGCCCTCCGGCAGGCAGGCGCCGTCGCCGAGACGCACGGTGATGCCGAGCGCCCGGAGTTCGGCTGCCTGTTCACGCGCGCGTGCGTCGTCGCCGTCGTTGACGACCGTGACGATCGCCCCGCGCGCGTGCAGCACCTTGGCCGCCGGGACACCGGAGACACCGAGTCCGGCGACGACGACGTGCTTGCCCTGGAAGTCGAAGAGCTCCGAGGTGGAGGTCACTTTTCTGCTGCCCATCCCGCGTAGAAGAGGCCCAGTCCGACGATCACACAGATACCCTGGATGATCCAGAACCGGACCACCACCAGGACCTCGGACCAGCCCTTGAGTTCGAAGTGGTGCTGGAGTGGCGCCATCCGGAAGACGCGCTTTCCGGTGAGCCGGAAGGAGCCGACCTGGATGACCACCGACATGGTGATGAGGACGAAGAGGCCGCCCATGATGGCCAGCAGCAGCTCGGTGCGGGAGAGGATGGCCAGACCGGTGAGGACACCACCGAGGGCGAGCGAGCCGGTGTCGCCCATGAAGATCTTCGCCGGCGAGGTGTTCCACCACAGGAAGCCCAGGCAGGCGCCCATCAGCGCGGAGGCGATCACCGCGAGGTCGAGCGGGTCGCGCACCTCGTAGCAGGCGGCCGGGTTGGTCAGGGTCTGCGCGTTGGCGCAGGACTCCTGGAACTGCCAGACGCCGATGAACGTGTAGGCGCCGAAGACGAGCACGGAGGCGCCGGTGGCCAGACCGTCCAGACCGTCGGTGAGGTTCACGCCGTTCGACATCGCGAGGATCATGAACAGCGCCCAGACGACGAACAGCACCGGGCCGATCGTCCAGCCGAAGTCGGTGATGAAGGACAGCTTGGTGGAGGCCGGGGTGTTGCCGCGCGCGTCGGCGAACATCAGCGACAGCACCGCGAAGGAGATGCCGACGATCAGCTGGCCGGCCATCTTCGCCTTGGCCCGCAGACCCAGTGAACGGCGCTTGACGATCTTGATGTAGTCGTCGAGGAAGCCGACCAGGCCCATGCCGAACATCAGGCCGAGGACCAGCAGGCCCGAGTAGGTGGGCGGGTAACCGGTGATGAGCTTGCTCAGGAAGTACGCGGCGATCGTCGCCAGGATGAAGGCGATACCGCCCATGGTCGGCGTACCGCGCTTGCTGGCGTGCTCACGCGGGCCGTCGTCACGGATGTACTGGCCGTAACCCTTCCGGGCGAGGAGCTTGATCAGCAGCGGGGTGCCGATCAGCGTCAGGAAGAGGCCAATGACTCCTGAGAACAGGATCTGCTTCATCATCGGGCGGCAACCTCGCCCTCGGCACCGGTCTCGACGAGCGCCTGGGCAACGCTCTCCAGACCCACCGAACGGGACGCCTTCACGAGCACGACGTCCCCCGGGCGCAACTCGCTGCGCAACAGGTCGATCGCCGCCTGTGCGTCGGACACGTGCACCGACTCCTCACCCCACGAACCCTCGTTATATGCGCCCAGTTGCAGCCAGGAGGCCTCAATCCCCCCGACGGCGACGAGCTTGCTGACGTTGAGCCGGACGGCGAGCCGTCCGACGGCGTCGTGCTCGGCGAGCGCCTCGTCCCCCAGCTCGGCCATCTTGCCGAGCACCGCCCACGTGCGGCGCCCCTTGCCCATGGCCGCGAGCGCCCGAAGGGCGGCCCGCATGGACTCGGGGTTGGCGTTGTAAGCGTCGTTGACGATGGTCACGCCGTCCGGGCGCTCGGTGACCTCCATGCGCCAGCGGGAGAGGGAGCCCGCCTCGGAGAGCGCGATGGCGATCTCTTCCGCGGACATGCCCAGCTCATGGGCGACGGCGGCCGCGGCGAGCGCGTTCGACACGTGGTGCTCACCGTACAGGCGCATGGTCACATCGCATGCACCGGAGGGTGTGTGAAGCCTGAAGGCCGGCTGTCCACTGTCCGTGAGTCGCACGTTCTCGGCGCGTACGTCCGCTTCGGCCGACTCTCCGAAAAGGACCACCTTCGCCTTGGTACGGGAGGCCATGGCACGCACCAGCGGGTCGTCGGCGTTGAGGATCGCGGCGCCGCCGTCGTCCGACGACGGCAGGGCCTCCACGAGTTCGCCCTTGGCCTGGGCGATCTGCTCGCGGCCGCCGAACTCGCCGATGTGGGCGGAGCCGACGTTGAGGACCAGGCCGATCCTCGGCGGGGTGAGACCGGTGAGGTACCGGATGTGGCCGATGCCGCGGGCGCCCATCTCCAGCACGAGGAACCTGGTCTCCTCGGTGGCCGACAGGGCGGTCAGCGGCAGCCCGATCTCGTTGTTGAGCGAGCCGGGAGTGAACACCGTCGGCGCCTTGCGCCGGAGCACCTGGGCGATCAGGTCCTTGGTGCTGGTCTTGCCCGCCGAGCCGGTCAGGGCGACGAGGGTGGCGCCGAGCCGCTGCACGACGTGCCGGGCGAGGGCGCCGAGCGCGGTCTGGACGTCGTCGACGACGATCGCGGGCACACCGACCGGCCGCGACGCCAGTACGGCGACCGCGCCCGCCTCGACCACCTGCGGCGCGAAGTCGTGGCCGTCCACGCGTTCGCCGACGAAGGCGGCGAACAGGGTGCCGGGCACCACCTCGCGGGAGTCCCGGACGACCGGGCCCGTGACCTGGACGGACGGGTCCGGTATGTCGTGCGTCTGCCCGCCGACGACTGCTGCGATCTCGGCGAGGGAGAGGGCGATCACAAGTTCATCCCCTGGGTCTTCTGGATTTTCATCCCTGGGTCTTCTGGATGGCTTCGCGGAGCACCTGGCGGTCGTCGAAGGGACGGATCACGCCGGCGATGTCCTGGCCCTGCTCATGGCCCTTGCCCGCGACCAGCACCGTGTCACCGGCCTCGGCGCGGCCCACGGCGGCGGCGATCGCCGCGGCCCGGTCCTCGAACAGGAGCACCTCGCCGCGCTCGTGCGCGGGCACGGAGGCGGCGCCCTGGAGCATGGTCGCGAGGATCGCGAGCGGGTCCTCGGAGCGGGGGTTGTCGGAGGTCAGCACGGCCGTGTCGGAGAGGCGGGCCGCGGCGGCACCCATCGGGGCGCGCTTGGTCTGGTCGCGGTCGCCGCCGCAGCCGAGGACCACGTGCAGACGGCCCTTGGTGACCTTGCGCAGCGCCTTGAGCACGGACTCGACCGCGTCGGTCTTGTGGGCGTAGTCCACCACCGCGAGGTAGGGCTGCCCGGCGTCCACGCGCTCCAGGCGGCCCGGGACGCCGGGGACGGCGGCGATGCCGTCGGCGGCGGCCTGCGGATCGAGGCCGGCGGCGGCGAGGGCCACGACGGCGGCGAGGGTGTTCGCCACGTTGAAGGGGCCGGCGATGGGCGACCTGGCCCGGATCCGCTCGCCGTTCGGACCCACGACGGTGAACGTCGAGTCCATGGGGCCGACCTCGACGTGCTCGGCGCGCCAGTCGGCGTCGGGGTGGCCCTCGGCGGAGAAGGTGACGACGGGGACCGTGGCCTCCTTCGCGAGCCGGCGGCCGTACGCGTCGTCCACGTTGACCACGCCGAGTTTGCTGCGTTGCGGCGTGAAAAGCTGCGCCTTGGCCCGGAAGTAGTCCTCCATGTCGGAGTGGAACTCCATGTGTTCCGGGCTGAGGTTGGTGAACACGGCGATGTCGAAGACGCAGCCGTCGACCCGGCCGAGGACCAGGGCGTGGCTGGAGACCTCCATGGCGACCGCCTCGACGCCCCGCTCGCGCATGACGGCGAACAGCGCCTGCAGGTCGGTGGCCTCCGGGGTGGTGCGCTCGGACTTGATGCGCTCGTCGCCGATGCGCATCTCGACCGTGCCGACCAGGCCGGTGGACTTCGCGGTGCGCAGCCCGCCCTCGACCAGGTAGGCGGTGGTGGTCTTGCCGGAGGTGCCGGTGATGCCGATCTGGAGGAGGTCGCGGCCCGGGTGACCGTAGATCGTCGCCGCCAGTTCGCCCATCCGTCCGCGCGGGTCGTCGACGACCAGGACCGGCAGACCGGTCGCGGTGGCGCGTTCGGCGCCCGTCGGGTCGGTGAGCACGGCGACCGCGCCGAGGCCGGCGGCCTGGGTGACGAAGTCGGCGCCGTGCAGGCGGGCGCCCGGGAGGGCGGCGTACAGGTCGCCGGGGCGGACGGCGCGCGAGTCGTGGGTGATCCCCGTGACCTCGGCGGCGGCGTCCGGAGCGGCGGCACCCAGCTGATCGGCCAGTTCCGCGAGGGGTGTGGCGGAAGCCTGAACCGGTCGCGGCGGTCCCGGGTATGTCACGGAAGCGCCCTTCTGGGTGGTTTGGGACTGATCAGCGTGTGGCACGGCGGTGAGCGTACCGGGCGTACCCGCTCCGGAGCGAAGTGAGGGGTTCTCGGTCCCGTGGTTCCCGGGGCCGGGGGTGATCGTTGTCACGAGTTCGTTCCTGGTGTTTCCGAGGTGCTGATCAGGGCTTGTAGTCGACGGGCAGGTTGGCGGGCCGCGCGCCGGTCGGCGGGACCTGGAGGGTCTTCAGGGCGAACTCCATCACCTGCTTGTACACGGGTCCGCAGATCTGGCCGCCGAAGTAGCTGCCGGAGGTGGCGTTCTGGATGGCGCAGTACACGGTGATACGGGGGTTGTCCGCCGGTGCGAAGCCGGCGAACGAGGAGGTGTATCCGTGGTACCTGCCGGTGGCCGGATCCACACGGTTGGCCGTGCCGGTCTTACCCGCAACGCGGTACCCCGGGATGCGTGCCTTGATGCCGGTGCCCTGCTCGTCGTCCACGACGGACTCCAGCATCTCGGCGACGGACCTGGCGGTCTTCTCGCTGACGACCCGTGTCTGCCTGGGTTTGGGTGCGGGGGTGAAGCGCCCGTCGGCGCCCTTCGTGCCGCGCACCAGGGTCGGCTCGATCCGGACGCCGCCGTTGGCGATGGTCGAGTACACGGAGGCGGCCTGCATCGCGTTGAGGGAGAAGCCCTGGCCGAAAGGAATCGTGTACTGCTGCGAGGTGGACCACTTCTGGTACGGCGCGAGGATGCCCGGGGTCTCACCGGGGAAGCCGAGCCCGGTGTAGCTGCCGATGCCGAACTTGTGCAGATACGAGTAGAGGACCTTGTCCGCCTCGGCCTGGGTCTTGCCGAGCTGGCCGGTGGCCAGGATCGTACCGATGTTGCTGGACTTGGCGAGGACGCCGTTCAGCGTGAGGTACCAGGTGCCGTGGTCGACGTCGTCCGCGAAGAGCCGGTCGCCGCGGTGCAGCCGGTTGGGTACGACGACGTGGGTGAGCGGGGTCGCCGCGTTCTCCTCCAGCACGGCGGCCATGGACATCACCTTGGCGGTCGATCCGGGCTCGTAGGCGTCCTGGAGGGCCGCGTTGCCCATCGCCTCCGCGTCCGCCTTCGACAGGTCGTTGGGGTCGAAGCCCGGCGAGTCGGCCATGGCCAGGATCTGCCCGGTGCGGGTGTCCTGGACGACGACGTAGCCACGGTCGGCCCTGGACTGCTTGACCTGCTGGGTGATGGCGTTCTGCGCGGCCCACTGGATGTCGCGGTCGATGGTCAGCTCGACGTCGGAGCCGGGCACGGCGGGCGTCTCGTCGGACCCGGCGGTGGGCACCTCACGCCCACCGGACTGGGCGTACCGGATCTTGCCGTCCTTCCCGGTCAGCTGCTTGTTCAGCTCCTGCTCGATGCCGCCGCCGCCCCGGCCGTCGGCGTTGACCCAGCCCAGTATCCCGGCCGCGAGATCACCGTTCGGGTACACCCGCTGGCTGCTCGGGTCGGCGAACACGCCGGCGAGCACGTTGACGGTGTTCTTGTCGGTCTCCGCCTTCTTGGCGAGCGCGCTCCTCAGGTCCTTGATCTGCTTCCAGACCTGCGGGGTCTGCCGGGTGGCGAGCCGGGCGTACCGGGAGTTCTTGTTCTGGGGCCGCAGCTTCTTCACGATCTCGGCCTGGCTCTGCCGGAGGATCGGCGACAGCAGCGCGGCGGCCTGCTCCGGCCCGTCGTCGATCTTCAGCTGTTTCCTGCTGAACATCGTCGGATCGGCCGTGATGTCGTAGGCGTCCTCGCTGACGGCGAGGGCCACGCCGTTGCGGTCGGTGATCCCGCCGCGCTCGGCGGCCAGCGTGTGTACGACGTACCGGTTCTGTTCGGCGCGCGCCGCGTACGCGCTGGCGTCGACGGCCTGCACCTGGAGCAGCCGTACGACGAAGGCGATCAGGACGAGGGTCAGCGTGAGGCTGACCAGGCGCAGCCGGGGCCGTGGGCTGCCGAGCCGGAGCGGGCGGCCGGCCGGCGGCCGTGCGCCGCTCGGCCGCCGCGCCGGACGCGCACCGGGCCCGGGCTGCCGCCGCACGGCACTGCTGGGCCGCGGCGGCTTGGCAGGCCCGGGCACACGGCGGCGCGGCGGTTCCCTGTCGGACACTTCCGTCACCTGCCGGGAGTCGGGGGAGCAATGGGCTGGGACTTCGAGAGCGGCGCCACGGCACCTGCCGGGAGTCGGCCCTGGACCCGGCGCCGCCACCGCGCCGGCAGGGCGGCGCGGACGGCACACCGGGTACGGCGGCCGCCCCGCCCCTCACCCGGGCGCAGCGCACCCGCAGGCCCGGGCACACGGCGGCGCGGCGGTTCCCTGTCGGACACTTCCGTCACCTGCCGGGAGTCGGGATCGGGGTGGAGGGGAGCGCGGGGACGGCCGCTCCCGTGGCGCCGGAGGCGGCCTGGGGCTGTCCCGGTGCCGGTGCAGCGGAGGAGGGCGCGCCGGGGACCGGGGAGACGGGCGTGGCCGGGACCGCGGAGGACGTGGCGGGGGTGGCCGGGGCCGCGGAGGGGGCCGCGGTCGGGGTCAGGGCCTCGGGCGTGGCGGGCTCACTGAAGACCGCGGGCGCCGGAGGGGCTGCGCTCGGGACGCCCTTGACCTTGCCGTCGGGGCCGAGGAAGGCCGGGTCGCCGCCGGGAACCATGCCGAGTTGGCGGGCCCGGCGCTGAAGGGCGTCGGGGGACGAGTAGGCGTCGATGTCCCGCTGGAGGGCCTGTTCCTCGTCGGTGAGGTTCTTCGTCTGCTTCTGCAGGTCGGCGAGTTTGAACGAGCCTTCACTGAGAGCGGAGTTGAGGACCAGCAGCCCGATGAGGCCGCCGCCGAGCAGCAGGACGACAAGGAGGACGAACGGCGTGCGGGCCGCCTTCGCGCGACCGGCCGGGATGAGCCGCGCGAGCCGAGCGGCCCGCCCTTTCAGCTCGGGTCTCCTGCTCACAGCTCCCCCCAGCGGGTCCGGGAGTCCTCAGGGCGCTCCCCATGGCATCGGAAATCCTGGCAGTGCTCCTGCCGGCGTCGGCAGTCCACGTGACCGCATGGTCGCACTCGGCTGCCCGGACGGCCTCGGCACTCCGCGCGGCTGGCCGGGCGGCCTCGGCGGTCCCCTCGGCTGCCCCCTCGGCCGTCCCCGTCGCTCGCCGGCTGTGACCGGCCGTCCTCGCGACTGCCGTGCCGGGTACGGCGCTCTTCGTCGCTCGCCCGCCGAGTTCGGCAGCCCTCACCGCGCTCCCCATGGTCTCGGGAGTCCTCCTGGAACGCCCGGTGCGTTCGGGAATCGCCGCTGGTGCCCGGGTGCACTCGGGCCTCCCCGCCCGTGCCCCGCTGCGCCCGGGCCTCCCCGCCGGTCCCCCTATGCGCCCGGGCCTCCCCGACGCTCTCCTCGGGGGTGCGGGAGGCCTCGGAGACCCCCCGGTGAGTTCGGGAATCCAACCGACCCGTCTCGGTCACTCGGCGTCCTCCCTGATGCGCTCGGCGCCGCGCAACCTGGCCGGCGCGGCCCGGCGGTTGTCGGCGACCTCTTCCTCGGTGGGAAGTTCGGCACCCCGGGTGAGCAGCTTGAGCCGCGGCTGGTAGCGCTCGGGCACGACCGGCAGCCCGGGCGGCGCGGTCGACGCCGCGCCGGCCGCGAACACCTGCTTGACCAGCCGGTCCTCGAGCGAGTGATACGACAGCACGGCGATGCGGCCGCCGATGTCGAGGGCCTTCACCGCCGCCGGGATCGCCCGCTCCAGGACGGACAGCTCACCGTTGACCTCGATGCGCAGGGCCTGGAACGTGCGCTTGGCGGGGTTGCCTCCGGTGCGCTTGGCGGCCTGCGGAAGAGCGTCCCGGATCAGCTCGACCAGCCGGGCGCTGTTGGTGAACGGCTCCTTCTCGCGCTCCCGCACGATCGCGGCCACGATCCGCTTGGCCTGCTTCTCCTCGCCGTACGCCCGCAGGATCCGCACGAGTTCGCCCGCCGGATAGGTGTTGAGGACCTCGGCGGCGCTGATGCCGGTCGTCTGATCCATCCGCATGTCCAGGGGCGCGTCCTGCGCGTAGGCGAAGCCGCGGTCGGCCTCGTCCAGTTGCATGGAGGAGACCCCGAGGTCGAACAGAACGCCCTGCACGCGCGCGATGCGGAGCTTTTGCAGGACGTCGGGCAGTTCGTCGTAGACGGCGTGCACGAGGGTGGCGCGTTCGCCGTAGGGCGCCAGGCGCTCACCGGACAGGCGCAGCGCCTCCTTGTCGCGGTCCAGGCCGATCAGCCGCGCCTCCGGGAACCGGGTCAGCAGCGCCTCGCTGTGTCCGCCGAGGCCCAGGGTGCAGTCGACGACCACCGCTCCCGGGCGCTCCAGGGCGGGCGCCAGCAGGTCCAGACACCGCTGGAGCATCACCGGGACGTGTCGACTCTGGCTCAAGACGGCCTCTCTCTTCCGGCGGGCCGCACGCACCGCCGGGTCCCCGCCAGCTCGTGAAGGGTCGGGCCTGCCGGCGCCGGAAGCGTCAGCCGGACCGGGAGCGGAAGGAGGCCGAGCCGTACGTACGCGCCGCGCGCGTGGGGAGACGGTCCGGGGGTGAGCCGGGGTCTCCGGGGGTTTCACCAGCAGGGAGAGCCACGTCTCCCGCTTCGCGTCACTTTAGTCCACCCTGTCTCGCGGTCAATCAACCGGCCTGCGCGTCGCCCACGGCAGCGCGGCGGGTACCGCAATTCGGCGGGATTCACCCGCCTGGAGGACGTTTGCCCTCCCTGTGGGGTAGCTCACAACAAGCCATGATGACGTTCTTTGTCCCCTCTCACAGCGGGCCAGTGCCACCCATGACCAGTAACGTCATGGGTATGACGACTTCCGCAGCAGTTCCCACTGGATCCGAAGGCGCCATAACGAACGGCGACACCGTGACCGAGCGCCTGGTCGAGGCCAACAAGCGGTACGCGGCCGAGTTCGCGGACCCGGGCATGGACGCCCGTCCCGTTCTCAAGGTCGCGGTCGTGGCCTGTATGGACGCCCGCCTCGACCTGCACAAGGCGCTCGGCCTGCAGCTCGGCGACTGTCACACCATCCGCAACGCCGGTGGTGTCGTCACCGACGACGTGATCCGCTCCCTGACCATCAGCCAGCGGGCGCTCGGCACCCGCAGCGTCGTGCTCATCCACCACACCGGGTGCGGCATGGAGTCCATCACCGAGGACTTCCGGCACGACCTGGAGATGGAGGTCGGCCAGCGTCCGGCCTGGGCGGTGGAGGCCTTCCGGGACGTCGACCAGGACGTGCGCCAGTCCATGCAGCGCGTGCGCACCTCGCCGTTCCTGCTGCACACCGACGACGTGCGCGGTTTCGTGTTCGACGTGCGCACCGGCGCGCTGCGCGAGGTCGACCCGGTCTGACCGGGCACACCGGCCGGCCGCCCCGAGAACATCCCGCCGTCGCCGTATCGAAAATGCGGTCGGAAAAGACGTAAGACCGACATCGTGCGGGCAGTTGTCCACAGGCGAGTGACACGAATCGGTAACGGCGGCAAGAATGCGGGTGTGGCGTCACGCGGAACTTTTCCCGCGTGGTGTCCGTGTTTCGGGGTGGGCCGGTTTCGCAAGCAGCGTCGGCCCGGAAAGATTGGGCCGAGGAGGGCCGGGTGTCGACCTATGACGATCCAGCGAGCCATGGGGGCGCCCCCGCCCGAGCGTATTCGAGGGTGGGGGGCGATCTGACCGCCACCGCCGAGCGGGTGCGCGGTTCGGTGGAAGGCGTGATCGAGGGCAAGCCCGAGGTCGTACGGCTCGCGCTGACCGTGCTGCTCGCCGAGGGCCACCTGCTGATCGAGGACGTGCCCGGCGTGGGCAAGACGATGCTGGCCAAGGCGCTGGCGCGGTCCATCGACTGCTCGGTGCGGCGCATCCAGTTCACGCCCGACCTGCTGCCCTCGGACATCACCGGTGTGTCCATCTGGGACCAGCAGCGCCGGGACTTCGAGTTCAAGCCGGGCGCCATCTTCGCGCAGATCGTCATCGGCGACGAGATCAACCGCGCCTCGCCCAAGACCCAGTCGGCGCTGCTGGAGTCCATGGAGGAGCGACAGGTCACCATCGACGGCAAGACGTACGAACTGCCCAGCCCCTTCATGGTGGTGGCCACGCAGAACCCGGTCGAGATGGAGGGCACCTACCCGCTGCCCGAGGCCCAGCGCGACCGCTTCATGGCCCGGGTCTCCGTCGGTTACCCGAGCGTGGAGGCCGAGCTGCAGATGCTCGACATCCACGGCGGCGTCAGCCCGCTGGAGGACCTGCAACCGGTGGCGCACGCGCACGAGATCGTGAAGCTGATCGAGGCGGTGCGCACCGTGCACGTCTCGGAGCCGGTCCGGCGTTACGCGGTGGAGCTGGTGGCGGCCACCCGTACCCACCCCGACCTCAGACTCGGCGCCTCACCGCGCGCGACCCTGCATCTGCTGCGCGCGGCGAAGGCCTCCGCGGCCCTGGCCGGCCGGGAGTTCGCGCTGCCGGACGACGTCCAGGCCCTCGCCGTCGCCGTCCTCGCACACCGGCTGCTGCCCACGGCCCAGGCCCAGCTCAACCGCCGTACGGCCGAGCAGGTTGTGCAGGAGATCCTGCAACGCACCCCCGTGCCGGCGGTACCGGGGCAGCAGGCACCCGGCTTCGGGGGGCTCGGCCGCGGCGTCCCGGCGTATCCCCAGCAGCCGCCGCGGAGTCTGTGATGAGTGCCGGGGGGACCGGCCAGGCGGAGGCCGACCGCGGGGAGACGGGTGGCGTCCGCACGGCCCTGGCCGGTCTGACGACCCGTGGGCGTTCCTTCCTGGCGGCCGGGATCGCCGCCGCGATCTGCGCGTACGTGCTCGGCCAGAGCGATCTGCTGCGGGTCGGCCTCCTGCTGGCCGCGCTGCCCCTGATCTGCGCGACCGTGGTCTACCGCACGCGCTACCGGGTGGCGGCCACCCGCCGGCTCGCCCCCGCACGCGTGCCGGCGGGCAGCGAGGCCCGGGTGCATCTGCGGATGGACAACGTCTCCCGGCTCCCCACCGGCCTGCTGATGCTCCAGGACCGGGTGCCGTACGTCCTCGGGCCGCGCCCCCGGTTCGTGCTGGACCGGGTGGAGCCGGGCGGCCACCGTGAGGTGTCCTACCGGGTCCGCTCCGATCTGCGCGGCCGCTATCCGCTGGGCCCGCTGCAGCTGCGGCTGACGGACCCCTTCGGAATGTGCGAACTCACCCGTTCCTTCTCGACGTTCGACACCCTCACGGTCGTCCCCCGCGTGGAGCCGCTGGCCCCGGTCCGCTTCAGCGGCGAGGCCAAGGGGTACGGCGACGGGCGACAGCGTTCGCTGGCCCTGGCCGGCGAGGACGACGTGATCCCGCGCGGCTACCGCTACGGCGACGACCTGCGCCGGGTGCACTGGCGGTCGACCGCGCGCTACGGCGAGCTGATGGTGCGGCGCGAGGAGCAGCCCCGGCGCTCGCGATGCACCGTCCTGCTGGACACCCGGAGCGGTGCCTACGAGGGCGCGGGCCCCGACTCCGCCTTCGAGTGGGCCGTCTCCGGTGCCGCCTCGGTGCTCCTGCACATGCTCGAACGCGGCTTCTCGGTACGGCTGCTGACCGACAGTGGCAGCGTGGTGCCCGGCGAGGGCACCGACGGGTTCGCGGGCGCCGGCCAGGAGACCGCGGAGGCGGCCGGGCTGTTGATGGACACCCTCGCGGTGATCGACCACTCCGACGGCGCGGGCCTGTCCCGGGCGTACGACATGCTGCGCGGCGGCAACGAGGGGCTGCTGGTCGCTTTCCTGGGCGACCTGGACGAGGAACAGGCGGCGACGGTCGCCAGGATGAGCCGGCGCAGCGGCGGTGCCGTTGCCTTCGTACTGGATCCGGTGACCTGGGGGCGGGAGGCGAGCGATGTGACGCGGCCGG
Source organism: Streptomyces sp. NPDC046759 (assembly GCF_040645475.1). Classification (NCBI taxonomy): domain Bacteria; kingdom Bacillati; phylum Actinomycetota; class Actinomycetes; order Kitasatosporales; family Streptomycetaceae; genus Streptomyces; species Streptomyces sp. NPDC046759. Next base: position 121,512 of record NZ_JBEYYJ010000019.1, read on the forward strand.
ACGACCGGCACCCCGATCGGCTGCGCCTGCTGTGCGAGGCGGGCTGGACGGCACTCGGCGTGCCGCGTGGCGCCGCGCTGAACGGGCTGTGGCAGCAGGCGGACCGGGAGCGCTCGGGCCTGGCCGCGGTGAGCGGGGAGGCGGCACGATGAGCGGGCGGGCACGACTGGCGCTGTGCTCCGCCGCGGCCACGCTGATGGCCGCCTGCTCGCTGCTGCCTCTGATCGCCGAGCCGACCTGGCTGCTGCTGCTGATCCCGCTGGTGGCCGTGCAGACCGGGGTGGGCACGGCGGCCCGCCGGGTGCCGCTGGGCCGGCCGCTGACCGTGCTGGCGCAGGCACTGGTCACCCTGGTGCTGCTGACCCTGGTCTTCGCCCGGCAGCACGCGATCGTCGGGCTGGTACCCGGCCCGGACGCCTTCCGGCACCTCGCCGACCTCCTCCAGCAGGGCTCGAACGACGTCAGCGAGTACGCGATACCGGCGCCGCTGACGGACGGGATCGAGCTGATGCTGGTCGGCGGCGTCCTGCTGATCGGGCTGCTGGTGGACACGCTCGCGGTGACCTTCCGCAGCGCGGCACCGGCCGGGCTGCCGCTGCTCGCGCTGTACTCGGTGGCCGCCGGGCTGTCCGACGGCGGGGCCGGCTGGCTGTGGTTCCTGGTGGCGGCGGCCGGCTATCTGATGCTGCTGCTCGCGGAGGGCCGGGACCGGCTGGCGCAGTGGGGACGGGTCTTCGGCGGCGCTCCCCGCACTCCGGGCGCCTGGGAGGAGGGCGCGGTCGCCCCGGTGCGCACCGGACGCCGGATCGGCGCCCTCGCGCTCGGCGCGGCCCTGATCGTGCCGCTCGCCCTGCCCGCAATGCAGGGAGGCCTGCTGGACCCCGCCGGCTCGGGCGTGGGAGCCGGCAACGGCGACGGAGGCACGATCTCCGCCGTCAATCCGCTGGTCTCGCTGCGCGACAGCCTGAACACGAACGACGACCGCCAGGTGCTGACGCTGAAGACCAGCGCGAACGACGTCTCGGACCTGTATCTGCGCATCGTCTCCCTGGACGACTTCGACGGCACGACCTGGAAGCCGGCCCAGCGGCACATCGTCGGCGTGCCCACCGGGTTCCCCACGCCCATCGGCCTCGGCGCGGACGTCAAACGCAGCACGGTGACGACCACCGTCACGGCGGCGGACTGGTACGCGCAGGACTGGCTGCCGATGCCGTACCCGCCGAGCGGTGTGAAGATCGACGGCCGCTGGCGCTACGAGCCGGTCGGGATGACCCTGGTCGGCGACCACGGCCAGACGACACGCGGCGCGACCTACCAGGTGACGAGCCTGGAGGTGCAGCCGACCGCCCAGCAGCTGTCCGCCGCACCGGAGCCGCCGGCGGCTCTGAAGCGCGAGTACACCAAGGTGCCGTCCTCGCTGCCGAAGGTGGTGGCCAGGACCGCCGGGCAGATCACGGCGGGCGCGCGGAGCCACTACGAGGAGGCCGTCAAGCTCCAGGACTACTTCGCCGTCACGGGCGGCTTCCAGTACGACACCCAGGTGGAGGTCGGCCGCGGGCCCGACGCCATCGCGAACTTCCTGAAGAAGAAGCAGGGCTTCTGCGTCCACTTCTCCTTCGCCATGGCGGCGATGGCCCGCACCCTCGGCATCCCGGCCCGGGTCGCGGTGGGCTTCGCGCCCGGTACGCCGCAGGCCGACGGCACCGTAGCGGTGAACCAGAGGGACGCGCACGCCTGGCCGGAGCTGTACTTCGAGGGTGTGGGCTGGACCCGTTTCGAGCCGACCCCGACCCGGGGCACCACACCGTCGTACACCCTGTCGAACACGCCCGGCACCTCGTTGCCCGATCCGGCCGTCCCGTCGCACGAGGCGTCCACGGCTCCCTCGGCGGCGGCCTCGCCGAGCCGGGGCTGCACGCCCGAGCTGATCAGGCTGCAGGACTGCCGGACGACGTCCCCTGCCGCGGCCCCGCACAGCGGCGGCGGTGGCAGCGCGCCGTGGAGGTATCTGCTGATCGGCCTGGCCGTGCTGGTGGCACTGTCGGTTCCGCTGGCGCCGCTGCTGTGGCGGATCCGGGTGCGCTCGGTGCGGCTGGGCGGGCATGCCCGGACCGAGCAGGGCGCGGCCGCGCACACGCTGGCGGCGTGGCAGGAGCTGACGGACAGCGCCTGGGACCACGGCATCGTCCCGGACGAGTCGCTGACTCCGCGCCGGGCGGCCGCCCGGATCGTCGAGCTCGGGCATCTGGACGCGACGGGCGGTGCCGCCGTGCACCGCGTCGCGGACGCGGTGGAGCAGGTGCTGTACGCGCCGCGGCCGCGCCCGGCCGCGGGTGCCGTGGAGGACGTACGCCGGGTGATCGAGGGGCTGCGCGGCACGGTGAGCACCGGCACGCGGCTGCGGGCTCTGTTCCTGCCCCGCTCCTCGGTGCGGGTGCTGTGGGCGGTGTCGGCTCGCTGGTCGGCGCTCGTGGCCAGGGCTGCAGCGGCCCGGCCGAGGCTGCGCCGGCCGTCGCAGCAGCAGGGCTGAGCGCATGCGTGAGGGGCGACCACCGATGGTGGTCGCCCCTCACGCATTGTCTTTCGGCGTCCGCGGAAACCGCTGGACGGCTACTGTCCCTGTTCGCCGCGACGGCGCTGCCAGCGCTGCTCGATCCGGTCCATCACGGAGCGCTTCGGCCGCACCTGGCGGCGGACGGCGCCCGCGGGCTGTTCACCCGGCTTGGGGGCCTTGCGCCAGCCGGTGACGGCGAGTACGGCACAACCCAGCATGACGAGGAAACCCACCACGCTGACCCAGATCAGCTGCGCGACCATTCCGGCCATGAGGAGCGCGATACCTACGAGGAAGCCTGCGACCGCCTGGTAGACCCGCCGCCGGGTGTACGTCCGCAGCCCGTTTCCCTCAAGCGCTGACGCGAACTTGGGATCTTCGGCGTACAGCGCTCGCTCCATCTGCTCGAGCATGCGCTGCTCGTGCTCCGAGAGCGGCACGGAGTCCTCCTCATCGTGCAGTCGCCGGGGCGACCCGGGGGGTCCCTTCAGGATAGGCAGGGAATCGCCCCCGTGAAACCCGCCCCTCTGCGCCAATTGGCCAACCGGACTCCGCCATGGCCGTCCCGGCTCGCTGAGGCTTCCATTCCCCGGCGGCCGACCCGTCATGCCGGGCGGTGTACCTCGATCATACGGCGCAAACCCCTCGATCGGGGGGCTTGTGGCGTACTCCATCCGCTGCCAAGGCCCTGATCAGCGGCGGGTCTCGGCAGCCGGCTCAGCCCTCCACGGCACCCGGCGTCTCACCGAGCACATGCAGCTGGGTGGCGACGGAGTGGAACGCGGGCAGCTCGGCCGCGGCGGCCTCCAGCTTGAGGAGCGCGTCCAGGGCGCCGGGCTCGGTGTCCACGAGCACGCCGGGGACCAGGTCGGCGAAGACCCGCACCCCGTGCACGGCACCGACCTTCAGGCCCGCGCCCTCGACCAGCGCGGTGAGCTGATCGGCGGTGAACCGGCGCGGCATCGGGTCGCCGGCGCCCCACCGGCCTTCGGGGTCGTGGAGCGCCTGCCGGGCCTCCGTGAAATGGCCGGCGAGGGCGCGCGCGAGCACAGCGCCGCCGAGACCGGCGGCGAGCAGGCTGAGGACGCCCTCGGAGCGCAGGGCGGCGACGGCGTTGCGGACGCCCTCGGCCGGGTCGTCGACGTACTCCAGGACGCCGTGGCACAGCACGGCGTCGTAGCCACCGCGCTCGACCACGTCGAACAGGCCGTGCGCATCGCCCTGTACGCCCCGGATCCGTTCGGCGACGCCGGCCTCGGCGGCCCGGCGCTCCAGTGCGAACAGCGCGTTCGGGCTGGGGTCGACCACGGTGACGCGGTGGCCGAGCCGGGCGACGGGCACGGCGAAGTTGCCGCTGCCGCCTCCGGTGTCGAGGACGTCCAGCGACTCCCGTCCCGTGGCCTTGACCCGGCGGTCGAGGGCGTCCTGGAGGACCTCCCAGACCACGGCCGTGCGGAGGGAGGCGCGGGAGCGGGAGGGGTCGGAGCGCAGCGACGCCCATTGAGGGTGGAGATGGGAGACGGGCGGGCGCATCGGGTCCGACACGGCAGTTGACTCCTCGCAGGGCGGAAGACTTCAGTCGACCTCCACCCTATTGCCTTCGGCGCCGTACCGGTCACCGTGGGCGGGCGGGGGCATCCGCGTCTCGCACGGCGGACTTTCGGGTGGTCAGCCCGCGTCCGGGAGGTCACCGCGCGCTCTCGGGCCGTCCGGTTCGCCGGTGTCGTGGCGGGGCTGGGGCAGGACCGGCTGGAGGACGAGCATCCGTTCCACGAGGCGCAGGAACATCGCCACGTCCCGTATCAGGTCGTCGGCGTCCCGGCGGCTCGCCGCGCCCTGGATGCCGGCCTCGGCGCGGGCCCGGCGGGCGGCGCCGGAGGCGAACAGCGCGCTCCACTCCGACAGTTCGGGGGCGATCTCGGGCAGCACTTCCCAGGCGCTGCGGATCCGGGCGCGCCGGCGCGGGGAGGTCTCGGGGCGGCCGCGGGCGGCGAGCACGGCCGCGGCGGTGCGCAGGGCGGCGAGGTGGGCCGTCGCATAACGCTCGTTCGGTGTTTCCAGGACGGCGGCCTCGTCCAGTCCCGCCCGGGCCTGGGCGAGCAGGTCCAGGGCGGCGGGTGGGGCCGTGGCCCGGCGGAGCTCGGGGTGCACATCGCTCGCCGGGCCGGGCAGTGAGGGGGCAGGGCCGGTGGCGCGGCGCCGGCGGGCGGCGGCTGCGGAGGGATTGGCCATGACGAACCTCCTGTCGTCTGGGTGACGGCACGGGTGCCGTATGTGCCCATCGTGAGGTATGGCACTGACAATCCGTTCTGACCTGGGCCTTTGCCTCGATCGTAGGTTCGGGCGTATTTTTGCACTGACCAGTCAGTTCAAAAATATCGAACCTGCAGGGGGGCTTGTGGACGGCTTGCACGTCAGGGCCGAGGATCTCGGCCTGAAGGGGCCGCGGGGGTGGGCCTTCCGAGGCGTCAGCCTCGACGCGGAACCCGGCTCACTCATCGCGATCGAGGGACCGTCCGGCTCCGGCCGCACCTGTCTGCTGCTCGCGCTCACCGGACGGATGAAGCCCACCGAGGGAGTGGCCACCGTCGGCGGGTTCAAACTCCCCCGGCACATGGCCCGGCTGCGCCGCGTCAGCGCGGTGGCCAACGTGGCCGGGGTGACCGACCTGGAGCCGGCCCTGAGCGTCGGCGAGCACCTCCGCGAACGGGCCCTGCTGCAGAGCCGCTTCGGCGACTCGCTGCGCGAACTGCTGCGCCCCCGCGCGCACCGCGTGCACGAGGCGCGGCTGCGCGTCGACGCGGCCCTGGCCGCCGCCGCCCTCGACCTCGAGACGCTGCCCAAGGGCTCCCGCACGGCCGTGCGCGACCTGGAGCGGCCTCAGGCGCTGCGCCTGTCCCTCGCCCTGGCCCTGCTCGGTGGCCCCGGCCTGCTCGGCGTCGACGACATCGACACCAAGCTCTCGGACGAAGAGCGCGCCGACCTGTGGGGCGTGCTGCGCTCGCTCACCCGCGCGGGGACGACGGTGGCGGTCGTCTGCCGCACCGCACCCGGCGACTGCGTCGTCGTACCGACCGGGTCGCGGCACACCGGGGCGAAGTCCGGGGGAACGGGCAGCACGGAGGAAGTCGGCGCCGAAGCCGGCACAGACGGCCCGGAGGACACCCCGGCGCGGGCCGACCGCCGCAGCGGGACGGACGCCGAAGCGGAAGCCGGTGCGGAAGCCGGAGCGAGCGACGCGCAGAGCGCCCCGGCGCAGGACGGCGGGACCGCGAACGACGGGACCGCGAACGACGGGAAGAGCAGCAGGAAGAGCGACCCGAGGGAGGACGTCGATGCGCTCGCCTAGGCTGGCCGCGCTGGAGCTGAGGCGCTTCGGGCGCGGGAAGCTGCCGCGCGCCGCGCTGGTCGCGCTGCTCGTGCTGCCACTGCTCTACGGCGCCCTCTACCTGTGGTCGTTCTGGGACCCGTACGGCCGTCTGGACCGCATCCCGGTGGCCCTGGTCAACGACGACAAGGGCGCCACGGCGGGCGGCAAGAAGATCACCGTCGGTGACGACATCGTCGACGGGCTGCGCGACAGCCGGACCTTCGAGTGGCACGAGGTGAGCGACGCCCAGGCCCGCCGGGGCGTCGAGGACGGCACGTACTACCTGTCGCTGACCATGCCCGCCGACCTCAGCCGGCGGATCGCCTCCAGCTCCGGCGACTCCCCGGAGACCGGCGCCCTTCAGGTGCGCACCGACGACGCGAACAACTACATCGTCGGCCAGATCTCCAAGACCGTCTTCCACGAGGTCCGCTCGGCCGCCTCCGCCAAGACCTCCCGCACCTTCCTCGACAAGATCTTCGTCTCGTTCTCCGACATCCACGACAAGACGGTCACGGCCGCCAAGGGCGCCGACCGGCTGAACACCGGCATCGGCAAGGCGGAGAAGGGCTCGAAGGACCTCGCCGACGGGCTGAAGGACGCCAAGAGCGGCAGCGGCAAGCTGGCCACGGGCCTGGAGAAACTGCACACGGGCGCGGGCGACCTCCAGGACGGGTCCCGGCAGGTCGCCGACGGCACGCAGGCGCTCGCCGACAAGGTCGACGGCGTCTACGGCAAGGCCGGCCCCTACCTGAAGGACAACGGGAAGACCATCGGGGACACCGCCCGCCTGGTCGCCGACTCGGCCAGGACCGTCGAGGACAACCTCGACGTCCTGGTGAAGCTCGCCCCGGGGACCGCGAAGGCCGCCCACGCGAACGCCGACGTCCTGGCCGGGATATACAAGGCACGCTGCGAGACCGCGACCGTCCCCGACCCGATCTGTCCCGACCTGAAACGGGCCGAGAAGGCCGCTGCCGAGGTGGCCACCGTGGCCGACGACCTCAACACCCTCATCGCCGACCAGGACGGCGACCTGAAGACCATGAGGAACAACCTCGGCACCCTCCAGAAGCAGGCCACGGCCCTCCAGCAGCGCGCGCCGCACCTGTACGAGGACGTCGACGACGCCGTCAAGAAGATCGACAAGCTGAACACGGGCACGCAGAAGGTCGCCGCCGGCGCCAAGAAGCTGCACGCCGGTCTCGGCACCGCCCAGACCGGCGCGACCACGCTCGACCAGGGCATCGGCACGGCCACGTCGGGCGCCCAGACCCTGAACGGCGGCCTGTACAAGCTGTCCGACGGCTCCGGCAGGCTCGCCGGCGGACTGCACGACGGCGCGAAGAAGATCCCCGACTACGACAAGAAGGACCGCGACCGGCGCACCGGCGTGATGGCCGACCCGGTCCAGCTGGCCTCCCACGACCTGCACAGGGCGCCGAACTACGGCACCGGTTTCGCCCCGTACTTCATCCCGCTGTCCCTCTGGGTGGGCGCGATGGTCGCATACATGCTGATCCCGCCCCTCAACCGGCGCGCCCTGGCGGCCGGTTCACCGGCCTGGCGGATCGCGCTCGCGGGCTGGCTGCCGGTGGTCGCCGTGGGCGTGCTCCAGGTGGCCGCCCTGATGGCCGTCCTGCACTGGGCGATCGGTCTGCAGATGCTGCGCGCGGCCGGCACGATCGGCTTCCTGTTCCTGGTCACGGCCTGCTTCGCCGCGATCGTGCAGTGGCTGAACGCACGCTTCGGCGCGGCGGGCCGGATCCTGGTGCTCGCGCTGCTGATGCTCCAGCTGACCTCGGCGGGCGGTACCTACCCCGTGCAGACCAGCCCGGGGTTCTTCACCGCGATCCACCCGTTCCTGCCGATGAGCTACATCGTGCAGGCGCTGCGCCGGCTGATCACCGGCGGCGGACTCGGCCCGGTCTGGCAGGCCTGCGCCGTGCTCACCGCGTTCACCGCGGGCGCGCTCGCGCTGACCGCCCTCGCCGCCCGGCGCCACCAGGTGTGGACGCTGGACCGGCTGCACCCGGAGCTGAGCCTGTGATCCCCAAGGCGACTCGGCACGCGCGCGTACCTGTGAGAATCGGGGTCATGGAAAGCAGCAGCGCCCGGGCCGGCGGCAGCACGCGCCGCGAGGCCACCCGGCAGAAGCTCTACGAGGCGGCCGTCACGCTCATCGCCGAGCAGGGCTTCTCCGCGACCACGGTGGACGAGATCGCCGAGCGGGCCGGGGTCGCGAAAGGCACGGTCTATTACAACTTCGCGAGCAAGTCGGTCCTCTTCGAGGAGTTGTTGCGGCACGGCGTGGGCCTGCTCACCGCCTCGCTGAAGGAGGCGGCGGAGAACACCGCGCGGGCGGGCGGCAGCAGGGTGGACGCGCTGGACGCGATGGTCCGCGCGGGCCTGGTCTTCATCGACCGCTACCCGGCCTTCACCCAGCTGTACGTCGCCGAGCTGTGGCGCACCAACCGGGCCTGGCAGTCCACGCTGATGGTGGTCCGGCAGGAGGCCGTCGCGGTGGTCGAGAGGGTGCTGCGCGAGGGTGTGGCGGCCGGCGAGTTCAGCGACGAGATCGACGTCCAGCTGACGGCGGCGGCGCTGGTCGGCATGGTCCTGGTGGCCGCGCTGGACTGGAAGTCCTTCCAGCCGGAGCGCTCCCTGGACGACGTGCACGCGGCGCTGTCCCGGCTGCTTCAGGGGCGCGTGAGCGGAAAGGCCTGAGCAGCGGAAGGCGCCGGTCCGCGACCGGACCGGCGCCTTCGCACATCCCCGTACTCCCCCGTACGGTTCTCCCCCTGTGGTCCCCCGTGGGTGGTCGGCCCCCGGGCCCCCCGTCTCGCTTCCGCCGACGGATCGGCGGAAGGAGCGGCCGGGCGGCGGGCGCCGTTCCGCCGCCCCGTGTCGGCGGTGCCGGGCCGCGCCCCCTTGCCGTGCCTCCACTCTCCCGTTCGCGCGCGCCGCGGCCCATCCGCTCGGGTACTCATCTCGGGACCTAGGTACGGGTACTCAGCCGTACGCACGCGTGCCCGGGGCCACGGCCGCCGCGCGGCCCGACCGCCGCGGCGGGAAGCGGGGCCCCGGCCCTCCCGCGCACCGGATGTCGGTGGCGGTCGATAAAGTCGCAGGCATGGCACGGATTGCGGTGATCGGCGCCGGGATGGGCGCGATGGCGGCCGCCGCCCGGCTGGCCGTCGCGGGCCACCGGGTGGTGGTGTACGAGCGCACGGACACGTACGGCGGTGCGGTGCGCCGCTTCGAGCGGGACGGGTTCGGCTTCGACACCGGCCCGGGCCTGCTGACGCTGCCCGCCGTGTACCGCGACCTGTTCGTCAAGACCGGCAAGGAGCCGCTGGAGGACTGCGTCGAACTGGTCCAGGTCGACCCGTCCGCGCGACATGTCTTCGCGGACGGCACGGAGGTGTCACTGCCGAACGCCTCCCGCGCGGGGGTCGTGGCCGCCCTGGACGAGGCGCTGGGCGGGGGCGCGGGTGAGCGCTGGGGCGAGTTCCTGGTGCGGGCCCGCGAGGCGTGGGACCGCACCCGCAGACCGCTGCTGGAGGAGCCGCTGTGGCCCGACTGGCAGGTGCTGACGGAGAAGGAGCCGTACCCGGCCGTCCCGCACAAGCGGTTGCTGCGCACGCGGCGCGCGGTGAAGCTCAGCGAGATCGGCGCCTGGGAGCTGCGTGATCCGCGGCTCACGGCGCTGCTGGAGGGCTACGCGCTCGCGTACGGCATCGAACCGGAGGCGGCCCCGGCGAGCGCGGCGGTGCTGCCGTACATGGAGCACGCCTTCGGCACCTGGTATGTGCGCGGCGGTATCCGGGAGTTGGCGCGGGCGGTGTACGAGCGGTGTGTGAAGCGCCGGGTCGAGTTCGTCCTCGGTGCCGACGTCACCCGGGTGCTGGAGAAGGACGGCCGGGTGGCCGGAGTGGAACTGGCCGACGGCACGGTGGCCGAGGCGGACTTCGTCGTCGGCCCGGGACCCCGGCAGCTGGGCGGCCTGGTCGCCGGCCGTGAGCTGTACGGGGCGCAGGACGTGCGGCCGGCGCCGGAGGACCGCCGCCCGGGCCGGACGGTGGTGTGCCTGGCGCTGCGCGGCGCGCCGCAGACCGGTGTCGTGCACCGGACGGTGGTGCACTCGGCCGGGGGCGATCCCCGCCCGTTCCGGTCCGGGGTGCTGCCCGACCTGCCGGCGGTCGTCGTGGACCGGCCCGACGACCCGGCGCTGCGCCCCGGCGGGGAGCACGAGTCGATGGTGCTGACGGCGACGGTGCCGTCCGCGGCGGAGTACGACTGGGCCGCCTCCGGGGCCGCGGACGCCTTCGCGGACCGGATGGTCGCCGCCGCCGAGCGTGCCGTGCCGGGGCTGCGCGAGCGGGTGCTGTGGCGCGAGGTCCGCACGCCCCTGGACACCGAGCGGGAGACGGGCGCCGCCGGCGGCGCCGTTCCGCCGCCCGCACTGGCCGCACCGCAGGGGGTGCTGCACCCGGCCAACACCACGGCGGTACCGGGTCTGTTCGCCGTGGGCGGCTGGTCCCACCCGGGCGGCGGCCTGCCGCACGCGGGCATGTCGGGCGCCCTGGTGGCCGGGCTGATCGTGGAGGGCCCGGAGTTCCGCGGCTCCCGGTGAGCCGGGGCCGGGGCTTCAGAACCGGTACTGCTCGTCGAATCCGGCGCCGGGCTGCGGCTGCTGGGCCTGTCCCTGGTTCTGGTACGGGTACGGCTGCTCCTGCGGGAGTTCCCCGCCGTAGGTCTCGTCGGTGCGCTGCTGCGGCACCCACACTCCGTTCGCCGGGGTCCCGCCGTAGCCGCCGGCGTAGGGATCCTGGGCGTAGCCCTGCTGGCCGTACTGCCCGGAGTAGCCGGTGTCGTACGCGGCGCCGCCGTAGGACTGGCTGCCGATGTAGGGGTCGGAGTAGTTGGCGTAGCCCTGCTGGCCGGCGTCGTAGCCGTAGCCCTGCTGGCCGTAGCCCGAGTAGTCGTAGGCGTACTGCTGCTGCTCGGCGCCCTGGGCCTGGGCGGCGCCCGCCTGGACGGGGTCGCCGTAGACGCCGTAGGAGCCGGTGTCCTCGGGCAGGGGCTGCGGCTCGTAGACGGTGGTGGTCTCGGCGTCGGTGGGCGCGGACGCGCGGGCGGCCGGGGTGAAGACGTCGTCGCGGTCGTAGTCCTCGTAGTCGCCGTGCTCCTGGCCGTAACCGGTCCGCCCGGCGTCCCGGTCGTCGTCCGGGCCCGTGTATTCCGGGTCGGCCTCCTCCGGCGCCGGGTCGTACCGGTCCGCCTTGCCGCGGCGGCGCTTGCTGCCGCCGTCGCTCTCGGCGGCGTCGGGTCGCTTGACCGCCCAGCCGGCGGCGAAGCCGCGGCGGAACGACAGCGTGACGTAGGTCTGGCCGACCGCGAAGGCGATGGCGCCGACGCCGATCACGATCACGGAGGGCATCAGCACACCGACGACGACGCCGAGGAACCCGGCGAACGCGAGCAGCCGCCAGCGCAGCCTCGCCTTGTACTGCAGCAGCACCTCGCCCAGCAACCACAGTGCGACGATGCCGAACGCGATGTAGAGGACCGTCCAGCCCATGTACGCCCCTCTCCCAGTGACCGCTACGCAGTGTGTCGTATCGCGGTGCGGCCGGTCTAGGCCTGCGGGGGGTGGTGCAGGCCCAGGTTCTCGTAGATTTCCAGGGTCGCCGTCGAGTTGTTCAGCGTGATGAAGTGCAGTCCCGGCACTCCCTCGGCGAGCAGCCGAGCGCAGAACTCCGTGGCGAAGTCGATACCGATGGAGCGTACCGCCGCCGGATCGTCCTTCGCTGTGAGGATCCGCTCTTTCAGGGCGTCCGGAAAGTGCGCGTTGCTGAGTCTCGGCAACCGTTCCAGCATCTTCACGCTGGTGACGGGCAGGACCTCGGGGATGACCGGGGTGTCACAGCCCGCGGCCACCACGCGGTCGCGCAGCCGGAGATACGACTCCGGCTGGAAGAACATCTGTGTGATGGCGTAGTCGGCGCCCGCACGGCACTTGTCCACGAAGTGGGAGACGTCCGTCTCCCAGTCCCTGGACCGGGGGTGCATCTCCGGGAACGCTGCGACACCCACGCAGAAGTCGCCCGACTCCTTGATGAGCCGGACGAGCTCGGCCGCATAGGCCAGGCCCCGCGGGTGCGGGACCCAGTCTCCCATCGGGTCGCCGGGCGGGTCGCCGCGCACGGCGAGCATGTTGCGGATCCCGGCGTCCGCATACTGGCCGATGATGTTCCGCAGTTCGGCGATGGAGTGGTCGACCGCGGTGAGGTGGGCGACCGGGGTGAGCGTGGTGTCGGCGACGATCTGCTCGGTCTCCTTGACCGTGCCGGCGCGGGTGGAACCACCCGCGCCGTAGGTCACCGAGACGAAGTCGGGCGCGACCGCCTCGACCCGCCGGAGCGCGCTCCACAGGTTCCGCTCACCCTTGGGGGTCTTCGGTGCCGAGAACTCGAACGAGTACGTCGTCTTGCCGGTGGCGAGCATCTCGCGCACGGTCCGTGCGCGATCAGTCCTGGTGGAGGGGGTTCCAAGGGCCATACGGGCAGGTTAGCCAGGGGCGGGCGGTCCCCCAACCGGAGGACGGGGATTTGCCCTGTTTACCGGTTTCCTGTCCACCCCTTGGACAAAAATCCGGACGACAGCGCCGCTAGGCCTGCCGCAGCCGCTTCGCGAATTCGGCGGCGGCCGCTCCCGGGTCGTCGGCCTCGGTGATCGCACGGACCACGACCACCCGGCGGGCGCCCGCGTCCAGCACTTCGTCGAGGTGGGACAGATCGATCCCGCCGATCGCGAACCAGGGGCGGTCGGTGCCCAGACCAGCCGTGTACCGCACCAGGCCGAGGCCGGGCGCGGATCGGCCGGGCTTGGTCGGGGTGGGCCAGCAGGGGCCGGTGCAGAAGTAGTCCACGCCGTCCTGCACGGCGGCCGCGGCGGCCTCCGGCTCGGCGTGCGTGGACCGCCCGATCAGCACGTCGTCGCCGAGGATCGCGCGGGCCGCGGGGACCGGCAGATCGCCCTGGCCGAGGTGCAGCACGCCGGCGCGGGCGGCGTGGGCGACGTCGGCGCGGTCGTTCACCGCGAGGAGCTTGCCGTGCCGGGCGCAGGCGTCCGCGAAGACCTCCAGGTGCGCCAGCTCCTCGGCGGCCTCCATGCCCTTGTCGCGCAGCTGCACGATGTCGACACCGCCGGCCAGGACCGCGTCCAGGAACTCGGGAAGGTCCCCCTGGCGCGACCGTGCGTCCGTGCACAGGTACAGGCGGGCGTCGGCGAGCGCGGCGCGTGCGGTGTCGGACATGCGTGGGTCCCCCTGGTGGGTGTGCCGGACGGCTTCGGCGGGTGGCGTACCGGCCACGACGGCCCGCACGCCACCCCCCTCATGGGCGGTTCGCTCAGACGGCGAGCGCCTGGGCGCGGCGCTTCACCTCCGTGCCGCGATTCTCGCTCAGGGCCTGCGCGGGGGTACCGGGCAGGGTCGGGTCGGGGGTGAAGAGCCACTCGATCATCTCTTCGACCGTGAAGCCGTCGTCCCTCAGGAGCGTCAAGGTGCCGGACAGGCCCTTGACGACCTTGTCCCCGTCGATGAAGGCGGCGGGGACGTGCAGCGCGCGGTTCTCACCTCGGCGTACGGCGATGAGCTGGCCCTCCTTGACCAGCTGCCGCACGCGCGTCACCTCGACGCCGAGCTGTTCGGCGATGTCGGGCAGGGTGAGCCAGGCGGGGACGAGAGCATCGATCTTTGCGTCAATCTCGGTCACGCCACCAAGCGTAGGCGCTCCGCCGGTTCGGCCGCGATGTGGTGGTGCCGGGTTGTGTCGTCCTTCGGTGCGGGTTCGTCGCGCCCGGTCGCGCAGTTCCCCGCGCCCCTCGGGCCCGCTGCCGCCCAGGACGCCGGTCAGCCGGCGGTGGCATCCTTCAGGGGCTTGGCCGGATCCGCCAGGGCCTGCGGGTCCATCCTGCGGCCCGCCTCGATCAGCCGGCGGCCCTGGGCCAGATCACGCGGGCGGCCGACCGCCAGGAGGGCCACCAGGCGCTCCTCGCGCAGCCAGCAGACCGTCCAGGCCGGGCCCTGTGGGTCGCCGCGCCAGACCATGCGGTCGGCGGCCGGGTGGTGGCCGGCGTACTGCACGAAGCGGCCGAACTGCTCGGACCAGAAGTAGGGCACCGGGTCGTACACCGCCGGCGTCTCGCCGAGGATGTTCGCGGCGACCGTGCGCGGACCCTGCAGGGCGTTGTCCCAGTGGTGGACGAGCAGCCGCTCGCCGTAGCGGGCGGAGGGGAAGGAGGCGCAGTCGCCGACGGCGTACACGTCCTGCACACAGGTGCGCAGGTGGGCGTCGGCGAGGACGTCCCCGTGCGGGCCCAGCTCGACGCCCGAGCCGGCCAGCCAGGCCGTGGCGGGGCGGGCGCCGATGCCGACGACGACGGCACCCGCGGTCAGCCTGGTGCCGTCGGCGAGGATCACCGCACCGGGCTCGACGCGCTCCACGCGCGCCTGCGTGCGCAGCTCGGTGCCGCCGGCCGCGTACCAGGCGGTCATGGGGGCCGTGACCTCGGCGGGCAGGGCGCCGGCGAGCGGCCGGTCGGCGGCCTCCACGACGGTCACCGCGCAGCCGGCCGCACGGGCGGCCGTGGCGAACTCGGCGCCGATCCAGCCGGCGCCGACGACCACGATGTCGTGCTGTCGGCTCAGCACCGGCCGCAGCCGCTCGGCGTCGTCCAGGGTGCGCAGCAGATGCACGCCGGGCACGCCCTCGGTGCCGGGGAGGGTGACCGGCTCGGCGCCCGTGGCGATCACGAGGACGTCGTACGGCACCGGGCCCGCCTCGGTGTCCAGCTCGTGCTCGGCGGGGCGCAGGCCCAGCACCTCGCAGCCGAGCCGCAGGTCGACGCCCAGCGACTCGAAGTCCACGTCGAACGCGGAGTCCTCGGCCTTGCCGAGCAGTACGGCCTTCGACAACGGCGGCCGGTCGTACGGCTGGTGCGGTTCCGCGCCGATGACGGTGACGGGGCCGTTGAAGGCGTGTTCCCGCAGCGCGACCGCGGTCTGCACCCCGGCCATGCCCGCGCCGACGACGACCACGCGCCGCCCCTGCGACGTGCCCTCTTGTGCTGTCTGCTCGCTCACCCGATCACCATAAGCATGTGACGGAGCGTCAGTCAGCGGGCGTGCTCGGTGAGCTGCTCCACAACGCTCGTACCGGCGCCGGACCCGGACTCCCACTCCCAGGTCTCCTCCAGCCGCACCCGCCCGTCCGGCAGCGCCACGACCGTGGACACGCAGTGCCCTGCGGCGGTCGTCCCGTCGCTCTTCAGCTGGACGTAGCGGAAGTCCAGCCGGTCCCCCTGCCGGGTGCCGACCAGATGGCCGCGTACGACGTCGCCGCCGGCGTACTCCGCCCAGATCTCGCCGTCCTTCTCGTGGTACGTGAACCGGGTGCGGGTGCCCACCTGACCTGGGGCTTGGTCCGCCACGGGGGCGAGGATCAGTCCGTCGAGCGACCGGGCCATGGGCAGGGGCTCCCTTACGGGTGACGAGCGGGGCGGGCTAGGGTGGCCACCGTACAAGCACTCGCGGGAGCCCGGACGCACCGGGCTGAGAGGGAGGCTGGCGGCCTCCGACCGTACGAACCTGATCCGGGTCATGCCGGCGAAGGGAGGGGCTTACCGCCCATGTCGTCACGTACGTCCGACGTCCTCGTCATCGGGGGCGGAATCATCGGCCTGGTCACGGCCTGGCGCGCCGCGCAGCGCGGGCTCGCCACGGCCGTGGTGGATCCCGATCCCGGCGGCGGGGCCGCGCGGGTCGCGGCCGGGATGCTGGCCGCCGTCACCGAACTGCACTACGGCGAGGAGAAGCTGCTCGCTCTGAACCTGGAATCGGCCCGCCGCTACCCCGGCTTCGCGGCCGAGCTGACCGAACTGACCGGCCACGACCTGGGCTACCGCCGCTGCGGCACCCTGCAGGTCGCGCTCGACGCGGACGACCGCGCGCATCTGCGCGAACTGCACGCGTTGCAGCGGCGCTGCGGCCTTGCGTCGGAGTGGCTGTCCGGGCGGGACTGCCGGCGCCTGGAGCCGATGCTCGCGCCCGGGGTGCGCGGCGGGCTGCGGGTCGACGGCGACCACCAGATCGACCCGCGGCGGCTGGCGGCGGCCCTGGTGGCCGCGTGCGAGCGCGCCGGGGTGGCCGTCCACCGCGCGTGGGCCGAACGGCTGGACGTCGTAGGGGACCGGGCCGCCGGGGTCACGGTCGCGGACGGCTCCGAGCTGCGCGCGGGGCAGGTCGTGCTCGCGGCGGGCAGCATGAGCGGGCGCCTCGCGGGCGTGCCTCAGGAACTGCTGCCGCCCGTGCGGCCGGTGAAGGGACAGGTGCTGCGGCTGACGGTGCCGCCCCGGTACGCGCCCTTCCTCAGCCGGACCGTGCGCGCCGTCGTGCGGGGCAGCCACGTCTATCTGGTGCCCCGGGAGAACGGCGAACTGGTCGTCGGCGCCACGAGCGAGGAGCTGGGCTGGGACACGACCGTCACCGCGGGCGGCGTGTACGAGCTGCTGCGCGACGCCCATGAGCTGGTGCCGGGCATCACCGAGCTCCCGCTCACCGAGACCCGGGCCGGGCTGCGCCCCGGCTCCCCCGACAACGCGCCGCTGCTCGGCCCGTCGGGGCTCGACGGGCTGGTGCTGGCCACCGGGCACCATCGCAACGGGGTGCTGCTCACGCCGGTCACCGGCGATGTGCTGGCACAGCTGCTGGCCGACGGCGAACTGCCCGAAGCGGCCCGTCCGTTCACACCGCGGCGCTTCGGCGCCGCCGTCCTCATGGAGCAGCCCGCATGAGCACCTCCGTCACCGTTTCCGTCTCCGTCAACGGAGAGCGCCGGGAGATCGTCCCCGGCACCGCTCTCGACACCGTCGTACGGTCGCTGGCCCCCGCGCCGTCCGGGGTGGCCGCCGCCGTCAACGAGACCGTCGTCCCGCGCGCCCAGTGGGCGACCACGGCGCTGGCCGAGGGCGACCGGGTCGAGATCCTCACCGCGGTCCAGGGAGGCTGACCATGGCCGACGATCCCCTGGTTCTGGGCGGTACGGCCTTCTCGTCGCGGCTGATCATGGGCACGGGCGGCGCGCCCAGCCCGGACGTGCTGGAGCGGGCCCTGGTCGCCTCCGGTACGGAGCTGACGACGGTCGCGATGCGGCGGGTCGACCCCTCCGTGCACGGTTCGGTGCTGTCGGTGCTGGAGAAGCTCGGCATCCGGGTGCTGCCGAACACGGCGGGCTGTTTCACCGCGGGCGAGGCCGTGCTGACCGCGCGGCTGGCGCGGGAGGCGCTGGGCACGGACCTGATCAAGCTGGAGGTCATCGCCGACGAGCGGACGCTGCTGCCGGATCCGGTGGAGCTGCTGGAGGCGGCGGAGACGCTGGTCGACGACGGGTTCACGGTGCTGCCGTACACCAACGACGATCCGGTGCTCGCGCGGAAGCTGGAGGACGTGGGGTGCGCGGCGGTGATGCCGCTGGGGTCGCCGATCGGGTCCGGGCTCGGGATTCGCAACCCCCACAACTTCCAGCTGATCGTCGAGCACGCGCGCGTGCCGGTGATCCTGGACGCGGGGGCCGGTACGGCGTCGGACGTCGCCCTCGCGATGGAACTGGGGTGTGCGGGGGTGATGCTCGCCTCCGCGGTCACGCGTGCGCAGCAGCCCGAGACGATGGCCGCCGCCATGAAGCACGCAGCACAGGCCGGGCGCCTGGCCCGGCTGGCGGGGCGGATTCCGCGCAGGCACTTCGCGCAGGCCTCCTCACCCACCGACGGGCGGGCCCGTCTGGACCCCGAGCGCCCCGCCTTCTAGCGCTGTCGCAGCACTAGTCGCGCAACAGTCACAGCTGTGCTGCATTCCGTCACCGGAACAGCGCAGCGTGCGGCAGTGTCGGTGACGCCTCGTAGACTCCCCTGCGTGGATACGACCCTTCAGGACCCCCTCGTCGGGCAGGTGCTCGACGGCCGCTACCGCGTCGACGCGCGGATCGCGGTCGGCGGGATGGCCACGGTCTACCGGGCCCTGGACACCCGACTGGACCGTGTGCTCGCACTGAAGGTGATGCACCCGACGCTCGCGGCCGACGGATCCTTCGTCGAGCGGTTCATTCGGGAGGCGAAGTCCGTCGCCCGGCTGGCGCACCCGAACGTGGTGCAGGTCTTCGACCAGGGGACCGACGGGTCGTACGTGTACCTGGCGATGGAGTACGTCGCCGGGTGCACCCTGCGGGACGTGCTGCGCGAGCGGGGCGCGCTGCAGCCACGGGCCGCGCTGGACATCCTGGAGCCGGTGCTGGCAGCGCTCGGCGCCGCGCACCGGGCCGGGTTCGTGCACCGGGACATGAAGCCCGAGAACGTACTGATAGGCGACGACGGCCGGGTCAAGGTGGCCGACTTCGGGCTGGTGCGGTCCGTGGACACCCAGACCAGCACGACCGGTGCCGTGCTCGGGACCGTGTCGTATCTCGCGCCGGAGCAGATCGAGCAGGGCACCGCCGACCCGCGCGTCGACGTCTACGCGTGCGGTGTGGTGCTCTACGAGATGCTGACCGGCGGCAAGCCCCATGCCGGGGACTCACCCGCCCAGGTCCTCTACAAGCACATCCACGAGGACGTGCCGCCGCCCTCGGCGCTGGTGCCGGCGCTGCCCTACGCATTGGACGAACTGGTCGCCTCGGCGACCGCCCGCACCCCGGAGGTCCGGCCGCACGACGCGGTGGCGCTGCTCGCGCAGGTCCGCGAGGCACGCCGGGGGCTGAGCGACGAGCAGCTGGATGCGGTGCCGCCGCAGGCGCTCACCGCGGAACACGACAACGCCGGGGACCGTACGAGCGTGATCCCGCGCTCGCTGACCGTGCCCCGGCCGCTGCCGGTCGGCGAGGCGGAGCCCGCCGGGGGTGCCGTCCGGCACACCACCCGGCTGCAGGCGCCGCCGGTGCCGCCCCGGCGGTCCAGGCGCCTGTACCTGACGGTGCTCGCCGCCGTGCTGGTGGTGTTCGGCGTGGGCGCCGGGGTCTGGTACATCAACTCCGGCCAGTTCACCAAGGTCCCGCCGCTGCTGGCGAAGACCGAGGCGCAGGCCCGGGACCGGCTGAAGGCGGCCGGGCTCGAGGTCGGGCAGATCAAGCGCGAGTACAACGACACCGTCCAGCGCGGCACGGTCATCGGCACCGACCCGATCTCCGGTGCCCGTATCCGCGACCACGACTCGGTGACGCTGACCATCTCGCTGGGTCCGCAGACGGTGAGCGTGCCGGACGTCCAGGGCCGCCCGCTGGCCGACGCGCGGGCACGGCTGAAGGCGGCCGGGCTGGAGCCGGGCATGGTCACCCGGGAGTTCAGCGAGGACGTCGACAACGGATCGGTGATCGCCACGACCCCGCGGGCGGGCACGAGGCGGCACGCCGGCTCGGCGATCGCGCTGACCGTCAGCAAGGGCAGCCCGATCGACGTCCCGGACGTCACCGGTGACGATCCGGCGGACGCCCGGAAGGCGCTGACGGACGCCGGACTGAAGGTCGTGATCGCCCCCGAGCAGGTCAACTCGGACGCCGACAAGGGCAAGGTGGCCCGGCAGAGCCCGGGCACCGGCAGCCAGGCCGCCGAGGGCGACACGGTGACGCTGACGCTGTCCAAGGGCCCGGAGATGATCGAGGTGCCGGACGTGGTCGGCGACAGTGTCGACGACGCCCACAAGGCGCTGGAGGGCGCCGGGTTCAAGGTGGACGAGGACCGCGGCCTGCTCGGGCTGTTCGGCGACACGGTGAAGAAGCAGTCGGTGCAGGGCGGTGACAAGGCGCCCAAGGGGTCGACCGTCACGATCACCATCCGGTGACCGGGTTCACCGGATGCCGCGGTCCGGCGGCCGGTGGGGGCATGACACCCTGAACGGGTGAGTTCCGATCAGCCCTCGTCCCCTCGGTCGTCGTCCGCCCCGCGGTCGCCCCTTCCACGCAACCCCGTCGGCGGTCATGTCCCGGTGGCCGGCGGTCTGCACTCCGTGGGCCTGTCGTACGCCCGTGAGCTGAAGGCCGAGACCGTGCAGGTCTTCGTGGCCAACCCGCGCGGGTGGGCCACGCCCCCCGGGAACCCCCGGCAGGACGAGGCGTTCCGCGCGGCCTGCGCCGAGGAGTCGGTCCCGGCGTACGTGCACGCCCCCTACCTGATCAACTTCGGCTCGCACACCGAGGCGACGGTGGAGCGCTCGGTGGAGTCGCTGCGGCACTCCCTGCGGCGCGGACGGGAGATCGGGGCGCTCGGCGTGGTCGTGCACACCGGCAGCGCGACCGGCGGACGGCCCCGTGAGGTGGCGCTGCAGCAGGTGCGGGAGCACATGCTGCCGCTGCTGGACGAGCTGACGCACGACGACGACCCGTTCCTGCTGCTGGAGTCGACGGCCGGGCAGGGCGCCTCGCTGTGCTCGCGCACCTGGGACTTCGGGCCGTACTTCGAGGCGCTGGACGCGCACCCGAAGCTGGGGGTGTGCCTGGACACCTGCCACGTCTTCGCCGCCGGACACGACCTGGCCGGGCCGGACGGGATGCACCGAACGCTGGACCTGCTGGTGGACACCGTCGGCGCGGGGCGCCTGAAGCTGATCCACGCCAACGACTCCAAGGACGTGGCCGGTGCGCACAAGGACCGGCACGAGAACATCGGCGCCGGCCACATCGGCGAGGACCCGTTCCGGGCACTCATGACCCACCCCGCGACCGAGGGCGTGCCCCTGGTCATCGAGACGCCCGGCGGCAAGGCGGGGCACGCGGCGGACGTGGAGCGGCTGAAGAAGCTCAGGGACGGCTGATCCCGCGATCAGCGCGGGTCACAGCTCGGGGCCGTCCCCGGGTCCCTCCTGGTAGGAGTACCGCTGTTCCTTCCAGGGGTCGCCGACGTTGTGGTAGCCGCGTTCCTCCCAGAAGCCACGGCGGTCGGCAGTCATGTACTCGACGCCGCGGACCCACTTGGGGCCCTTCCAGGCGTACAGGTGCGGCACGATCAGCCGGACCGGGAAGCCGTGCTCGGCGGTGAGGAGTTCGCCGTCCTTGTGGGTGGCGAAGACGGTGCGGTCGGAGGCGAAGTCGGACAGGCGCAGGTTCGAGCTGAAGCCGTACTCCGCCCACACCATCACGTGCGTGACGTCCGGGGCCGGCGGGGCCAGCTCGAGGACGGTGCGGGCGGGGATGCCGCCCCATTCCGCGCCGACCATGCTGAACTTCGTCACGCAGTGCAGATCGGCCACCACGGTGGTGTACGGCAGGGCCGTGAACTCCTCGTGGTTCCACATGTGCTTGTCACCGTCGGCGGTGGCGCCGAAGACGCGGAACTCCCAGCGCTCGGGCCGGAACTTCGGTACGGGCCCGTAGTGCGTGACCGGCCAGCCGCGCTGGAGTCGCTGACCCGGCGGAAGCTCGGATCCTGCCGTCGCTCCAGACCCTCGCTCCACCGGATGACCCATGTATCCATCCTGACAGACCTCGGGCAGTGCCCTTGACCACGAGGTCCCCAACCGGGCAACTCGCACAATCCGGGCTCTAACGCACTAAGTGCAGACTTACTGGACGATCTTCCCCGCCGATGCAATCATGCGGCCGCACGCTCCTCCGATTCCCCCGTGGAAGGAACCGCCGCGATGCAGGGAGACCCCGAGGTCATCGAGTTCCTCAACGAGCAGCTCACCGGCGAGCTGACCGCGATCAACCAGTACTTCCTGCACGCGAAGATGCAGGAGAACTTCGGCTGGTACAAGCTCGCCAAGTACACGCGGCACGAGTCGTTCGACGAGATGAAGCACGCGGAGGTGCTCACCGACCGGATCCTGTTCCTGGAGGGGCTGCCCAACTACCAGCGGCTCTTCCACGTCCGCGTCGGGCAGACCGTCCGGGAGATGTTCGAGGCCGACCGGCAGATCGAGGTGGAGGCGATCGACCGGCTCAAGCGGGGCGTCAAGGTGATGCGGGAGAAGGGCGACATCACGTCCGCGAACATCTTCGAGGACATCCTCGCCGACGAGGAGCACCACATCGACTACCTCGACACCCAGCTGGAGCTGGTGGAGAAGCTCGGCGAGGCGCTGTACATCTCCCAGCTCATCGAGCAGCCGGAGAGCTGAGCCCGCCCCTAGGCCGCCTCGGGGATCTCCGCCGCTTCCCGGATCCGCGCCAGCACCGGTCTGCCCTGGCCCGCCGGCTCAGGCCGCGGACGGGCGCCCCGGCCGAGGAGGGCCTGGATCCGGCGGACGCACGAGCCGCAGTCCGTGCCAGCCTTGCACGCGGAGGCTATCTGGCGGGGGGTGCAGGCACCGTCCGCCGCGTGCTGCTCGACCTGGGCCTCGGTGATGCCGAAGCAGCTGCAGACGTACACGCGGATTCACCTCCCGACGGGATCGCTCCTGTATGCCATCCCGTTCTCCGGTGAGGCAAACCTAACCTTACCCACCCTTCCGTGGCCGGAAAAGTGGCCGGGGCGCGGATCCCGTGTGATCCGCGCCCCAGGGGTGCATCCGAGCGGAGCGAACGCCTACTGGTCCCGGTACATCTCCGCGACCAGGAACGCCAGGTCCAGCGACTGGCTGCGGTTCAGCCGCGGGTCGCAGGCCGTCTCGTAGCGCTGGTGCAGGTCGTCGACGAAGATCTCGTCGCCGCCGCCCACGCACTCGGTGACGTCGTCGCCGGTCAGCTCCACGTGGATGCCGCCGGGGTGGGTGCCGAGCGCCTTGTGCACCTCGAAGAAGCCCTTGACCTCGTCGAGCACGTCGTCGAAGCGGCGGGTCTTGTGGCCGGAGGCCGCCTCGAAGGTGTTGCCGTGCATCGGGTCGGTCACCCAGGCCACCGTCGCGCCGGACGCCGTCACCTTCTCCACCAGCTCGGGGAGCTTGTCACGGATCTTGCCGGCGCCCATCCGGACGACGAAGGTCAGCCGGCCCGGCTCCCGCTCGGGGTCGAGGCGGTCGATGTACTGCAGCGCCTCCTCGGCCGTCGTCGTGGGGCCGAGCTTGATGCCGATCGGGTTGCGGATCTTCGAGGCGAACTCGATGTGCGCGTGGTCCAGCTGCCGGGTGCGCTCGCCGATCCACACCATGTGCGCGGAGACGTCGTACAGCTTGCCGGTGCGCGAGTCGACCCGGGTCAGGGCGGACTCGTAGTCCAGCAGCAGCGCCTCGTGCGAGGAGTACAGCTCGACGGTCTTGAACTCCTCCGGGTCCGTGCCGCAGGCCCGCATGAAGTTCAGCGCGTTGTCGATCTCGCGCGCGAGCTGCTCGTAGCGCTGGCCCGATGGCGAGGTCCGCACGAAGTCCTGGTTCCAGGCGTGCACCTGGCGCAGGTCCGCGTAACCGCCGGTGGTGAAGGCGCGCACCAGGTTCAGCGTGGACGCCGACGCGTGGTACATGCGCTTGAGGCGCTCGGGGTCCGGGATGCGGGACGCCTCGGTGAAGTCGAAGCCGTTGACGGAGTCGCCCCGGTACACCGGGAGCGTCACGCCGTCGCGGGTCTCGGTCGGCTTGGAGCGGGGCTTGGAGTACTGCCCGGCGATACGGCCGACCTTCACCACGGGCACGGCGGCCGCGTAGGTGAGGACGGCACCCATCTGGAGCAGCGTCTTCAGCTTGTTGCGGATGTGGTCGGCGGACACGGCATCGAAGGCCTCGGCGCAGTCGCCGCCCTGGAGGAGGAACGCCTCTCCCCTGGCGACGGCCGCCATCCGGGCGCGCAGCTGGTCGCACTCGCCCGCGAAGACGAGCGGTGGATACGACTCGAGGTCCGCGATCACTGCGCGCAGAGCCTCGGCGTCGGGGTACTCGGGCTGCTGCGCCGCGGGCAGGTCTCGCCAGGTGTTGCCAGCGCTCGGGCTGGTCTTAGCGTTCACGGTCACACGTAAACATTACGGGGTCGCGCCGCGTGACCCCTCTTCTGGCTCGAAAGGTGAGACGCGAAGGCTGTCCTGTGGACGCGGAACCGACGAGGCATGGGATAGGGTGCCTGCCATGTTCGCGCTTTCGAACCAGAACTGGTGGTGGACCGCTTCTCCGGCGGCCCACTGATCGCGCGTACGAAGACTTCGCGAAGGCCGTCCCGAGGGGCGGCCTTCGGCGTTTTCCGGGGCCGTTCCTCACCGACATCGACGGAAGAGGACCCATGGACCTGGCACAGCTGCTGCACGACGACCGCCCCTTCGCCCTGCTCCGCCGCCGCACCCCTGGCCGCGACGAGCACGTGGTGGAGGTGCTGATCGGCCCGGTGACCGGCCGCGACCGGCTCGCCGACCTGCCCGAACAGGGACTCGCGCTGGTCCCGTTCCGGCAGATCCGCGAGCGCGGCTTCGACGTGCGCGACGACGGCACCCCGCTGCTGGTACTGACCCCCGAGGAGTCGTACGAGATCCCGCTCGGTGTGGCGCTGTCCCGGCTCCCGGCGCACCAGGTGCACGTCGAGGGCGGCGGCTTCGACGTCGGCGACGAGGAGTACGGCGAGATCGTCGGACGGGTGCTGACCGAGGAGATCGGCCGGGGCGAGGGCGCGAACTTCGTCGTCCGGCGCACGTACGAGGGCGAGATCCCGGGGTTCGGCCGCGCCGACGCGCTCGCGCTGTTCCGGCGGCTGCTGGAGGGCGAGCGAGGGGCGTACTGGACGTTCGTCGTGCACACCGGGGAGCGGACGCTGGTCGGGGCCAGCCCCGAGGTGCACGTCCGGATGTCCGGCGGCACGGTCGTCATGAACCCGATCAGCGGCACGTACCGCTACCCCGCCGCGGGGCCGACGCCCGAGAATCTCCTGGCCTTCCTCGCCGACGGCAAGGAGACCGAGGAGCTGTCGATGGTGGTCGACGAGGAACTGAAGATGATGTGCACCGTCGGTGACATGGGCGGGGTGGTCGTCGGACCGCGTCTGAAGGAGATGGCGCACCTCGCCCACACCGAGTACGAGCTGCGCGGGAAGTCCTCCCTGGATGTGCGGGAGGTGCTGAAGGAGACCATGTTCGCCGCGACGGTGACCGGGTCGCCGGTGCAGAACGCGTGCCGGGTCATCGAGCGCCACGAGCCCCTCGGGCGGGACGGTGTCGGCCGTGGCTACTACGCGGGTGCGCTGGCCCTGCTCGGGCGGGACTCCGGCGGCGCGCAGACCCTGGACTCCCCCATCCTGATCCGCACCGCCGACATCTCCCGCGGGGGCCGTCTGCGCGTGCCGGTCGGTGCCACGCTGGTGCGCGGCTCGGACCCGGCGGGTGAGGTCGCCGAGACCCACGCGAAGGCGGCGGGTGTGCTGGCGGCCCTCGGGGTAGGGCCGTCCCGGCCGCGCGAGGAGCGGGAGCGGCCGCGGCTGGCCGACGACCCGCGGGTGCGGGCGGCCCTGGACGGGCGGCGGGCGGCGCTCGCGCCCTTCTGGCTGCGGATGCAGGAGCCGTCGCAGGAGCTGACCGGCCATGCCCTCGTGGTCGACGCGGAGGACACCTTCACGGCGATGCTGGCCCATGTGCTGCGCTCGGGCGGTCTGGAGGTGACCGTGCGGCGGTACGACGAGCCGGGGCTGCGGGCGGCCGTGCTCGCGCACGAGGGCCCGGTGGTGCTCGGCCCCGGTCCCGGGGACCCGGTGGATCTCGCCGACCCGAAGATGCGGTTGCTGCGCGAGCTGACCGCCACCGTGATCAGGGAGCACCGGCACGGGGTGCTGGGCGTCTGCCTGGGCCATGAGCTGATCGCTGCCGCGCTGGGGCTGGACCTCGTCCGCAAGGAGGTGCCGTACCAGGGTGCGCAGACCACGATCGACCTGTTCGGGCGGGCCGAGACGGTCGGCTTCTACAACAGCTTCGTCGCCCGTTGCGACGACGAGACGGCCCGGGAGCTGGCCGCGCACGGCATCGAGGTGAGCCGGGCGGCGAACGGGGAGGTGCACGCCCTGCGGGGGCCGGGCTTCGCGGGGGTGCAGTTCCACCCCGAGTCGGTCCTCTCGCTGAACGGGGCCGCGGTGGTGCGGGAGTTGGTCGGCCGGCTGCGCGGGACGAGCACGATCTCCGAGTCGCTGTAGTCCCCGACGACGAGGGGGAGGGTGCCGGGCCGCCCGTCGCCCTCCCCCTCGGTCCGTGGACGGGCCCTCAGCCGAAGAAGACCCCGACCTCCTCGTACAGCTTCGGGTCCACCGTCTTCAGTCTGGCCGTGGCCTCGGCGAGGGGGACGCGGACGATGTCGGTGGCGCGCAGGGCGACCATGGTGCCGAAGTCGCCGTCGTGGACGCAGTCGATCGCGTGCAGGCCGAAGCGGGTGGCGAGCCAGCGGTCGAAGGCGCTGGGCGTGCCACCGCGCTGGACGTGTCCGAGGACCGTGGTCCGGGCCTCCTTGCCGGTGCGGCCCTCGATCTCCTTGGCGAGCCACTCGCCGACCCCGGAGAGCCGGACGTGCCCGAAGGAGTCCAGCGACCCGTCCTTGAGCACCATGTCGCCGTCCTTCGGCATGGCGCCCTCGGCGACGACCACGATCGGCGCGTACGACGCCCGGAACCGGGAGGTCACCCACGCGCAGACCTGGTCGACGTCGAAGCGCTGCTCGGGGATGAGGATGACGTTGGCGCCGCCGGCCAGGCCGGAGTGCAGGGCGATCCAGCCGGCGTGCCGGCCCATCACCTCCACGACCAGCACCCGCATATGGGACTCGGCGGTGGTGTGCAGCCGGTCGATGGCCTCGGTGGCGATGTTGACGGCGGTGTCGAAGCCGAAGGTGTAGTCGGTGGCGGACAGGTCGTTGTCGATCGTCTTGGGCACCCCGACGCAGGGCACCCCGTACTCGCCGGACAGCCGCGCGGCGACGCCGAGGGTGTCCTCGCCGCCGATCGCGATCAGGGCCTGGACGTCCAGCTTGGCCAGGTTGTCCTTGATCCGGCGGATGCCGTTCTCCACCTTGAGTGGGTTGGTGCGCGAGGAGCCGAGGATGGTGCCGCCGCGGGGCAGGATGCCACGCACCGCGGGGATGTCGAGACGGACGCCGTCGCCTTCGAGGGGGCCTCGCCAGCCGTCCCGGAAGCCGACGAAGTCATAGCCGTACTCCTGCACGCCCTTGCGGACGATGCCCCGGATGACGGCGTTGAGCCCGGGGCAGTCGCCGCCTCCGGTCAGTACTCCGACCCGCATGGAAATGTCCCTTCACCGCGGTTCCCTGACACAGAGTCACGTTAATGGTGATTCACGTCACATCGGGAGAGGCGGGAAGGGTGATTCCGGCGTGTACGGCTCCGCGCGGGCCTACTCGTCGTCGAGCCCGCGCTCGATGGCGTACCGCACCAGCTCGACCCTGTTGTGCAACTGGAGCTTGCCGAGGGTGTTCTGCACATGGTTCTGGACCGTGCGGTGGGAGATCACGAGGCGTTCGGCGATCTGCTTGTAGCTGAGCCCCTTGGCGACCAGCCGCAGCACCTCCGTCTCCCGGTCGGTGAGGCGGGGCGCGCCGGGCTCGTCGGTGCCGGGCGCGGGGACGGGCTCGGAGGCAAGGCGGCGGTACTCGCCGAGGACCAGCCCGGCGAGGCCGGGTGTGAAGACCGGGTCGCCGACGGCGGTGCGGCGCACGGCGTCCAGCAGCTCCTCGGTGGAGGCGGACTTCAGCAGATAGCCGGTCGCGCCGGACTTCACGGCCTCCAGCACATCGGCGTGCTCACCGCTCGCGGACAGCACGAGGACACGCAACGCCGGGTTGTGGGCGACCAGTTCCTTGCACACCTGGACGCCGGGCTTCGCCGGCAGGTTCAGGTCGAGCACGAGGACGTCGGGGGCCGCGGCCTTGGCGCGCCGGACCGCCTGGTCGCCGTCGCCGGCCGTGGCGACCACATCGAAGCCGGACTCGGTCAGGTCCCGGGCGACCGCGTCGCGCCACATGGGGTGGTCGTCCACCACCATGACCTTGATCGGGTCCTGCTGCTCGCTCATCGCCGCTCCGCCTTCTTCCCCCGCGCCCGTCGGACGCCCTTCGGTACCTTCAGTTCCACTTCCGTGCCCTGCCCGGGAACGGAGATCAGCTCGGCGCTGCCCCCCAGGTCGCGCAGCCGCCCCCGGATCGACTGGGCCACACCGAGCCGGCCCTCCCCCTCGGCCTGGGCGAGCCGGCCCTCGGGGATGCCGGGGCCGTCGTCCCGGACCGTCACGACGATCTCGTCCGGCTCGTCCTCGACCAGGATCCAGGCGCGGGCCCCGGCCCCGGCGTGCTTGCGCACGTTGTCCAGGGCGGCGCCGACCGCGGCGGCCAGCTCCCGCGCCGCCGGCCGGGGCAGCTCCACCGGCGCACCGGGCTCGGCGAGGCTCACCCGGGCACCCGCGCAGGGGGCGAGCAGCGGGCGCAGGTCGACCGGTCCGTCCGGGTCGTCGGCGTACGGGTCCTGCACCGCGCGTACGACGGCCCCGGCCGCGGCGTCCTGCGGCAGCCGGGCAACCGGCACCGGGCCGCCGGTGACCAGCGCGCGCAGCGCCGCCTCCTGCTCCCCGGCGAGCCGCCCCAGCTCCGCCGCCTCGCCGCCGACGACCGCGCCGCGCCGCTGCACCATCGCCAGCACCTGGAGCACCCCGTCGTGGATGTCGCGGGCCAGCCGCTCCCGTTCCCGGGTCGCGGCCTCGATCTCCAGGGCGCGGGCGAGGGTGCGCTCGGAGGCGCGGGCGACCTCCACGACGTAGCCGATGGCCATCGAGGCCACCCAGACGAGGATCAGGCTGTGCACGGTGTCCCGGGCGGGATGACCGCGTTCGGCCAGGTTGGCCAGGGCGACCGGCGTGGCGGCGACGGCGGCCCAGCGCCAGCCGCCCTTGATCGCGAAGGCCAGCACCGCCCCGGCGGTCCATATCGACGGCAGCGTGGGGCCGCCCCCGATCCGCTGCTGGCTGTCGGCGAGCGGGGTGATCAGGACGCCGGTGAGGGCGATGGTCAGGTCGGCGGCCAGGAAGCCCTTGGTGCAGCTCGCGGCGTTGCGCACCCTGGGCAGGGTGGCGAGGGTCCAGACGAACAGGACGGCGAAGTAGCAGACGGCGGCCCAGGGGCGCACGAAGAGGTGGTACCTGGTGGCGCCCAGGCCGATGGCGTACAGCATGGTCAGGACGCGGTAGCCGGCGAGTGCACGCCACAGCGGCAGCTCGACCGACATCCTCATCACGCGCTCGGGCATCTCCCCCGCCCCCCGGCTCCCCCGCTTGCCGCCTACTCCTCGGGCTGCTCCTCGGCCTTCTTCTCCGCTTCCCTGGCTGTCTTCTCCGCCTCCTTGGCGGCCTTCGCGGCCTCCGCGATCTGCCGCTTGGCCGCCGTCGCGTACATGTCGACGTACTCCTGGCCGGACAGCTTCATGATCTCGTACATGACCTCGTCGGTCAGGGCCCGCAGGACGAAGCGGTCGTGCTCCATGCCGACGTACCGGCCGAAGTCGAGCGGCTTGCCGATGCGGATGCCGGGCCGCATCAGCTTCGGCATCACCTTGCCGGGCGGCTGGATCTTCTCGGTGTCGATCATGGCGACCGGGATCACCGGCGCGCCGGTGGCGAGCGCCACGCGCGCGAGGCCGCCGGGCTTGCCCCGGTAGAGCCGGCCGTCGGGCGAGCGGGTGCCCTCGGGGTAGATGCCGAACAGCTCACCGCGTTCGAGCACCTCTATGCCGCTCTTGATCGCGGCCTCGCCGGCCCCGCGCGCCCCGGAGCGGTCCACCGGGAGCTGTCCCACGCCCTTGAAGAAGGCAGCGGTCAGCCGGCCCTTCACCCCCGGGGTGGTGAAGTACTCGGCCTTGGCGATGAAGGTGACCTTGCGGTCCAGGACCGCGGGCAGGAAGAAAGAGTCCGAGAAGGACAGGTGATTGCTCGCCAGAATGGCGGGCCCCTCGGCCGGTATGTTCTCCAGGCCTTCCACCCAGGGTCTGAAGGCGACCTTCAGCGGTCCCCCGATGGCGACCTTCATCGTGCCGTACAACACCCGCGTGCCTCCCGTTTCCGTCGAACAGACCTTAACCCGTCGGGACCGTCAAAGGTCCCGACGACCCTGGTCGGTGTCGGTGCGGTCGCGTACGGTGAAGCAATCCGCACGTTTTCCTCCCGCCTCTGCCGGCCGCCGGCGGGGGCCTGCTCAGGAACAGGAGCGTCGAAGGTGCCGGTCCTCCCCGGAGCCGAGCCGTACCGCCACGAGGGCGGGGAGGTGGGGGTCCTCCTCTGCCACGGCTTCACCGGCTCGCCCCAGTCGCTGCGCCCCTGGGCGGAGCACCACGCGGCGCACGGCCTGACCGTGTCGCTCCCCCTGCTGCCCGGCCATGGCACCCGCTGGGAGGACATGCAGGTCACCGGCTGGCAGGACTGGTACGCGGAGGTGGACCGGGAACTGCGTCTCCTCTCCGGGCGCTGCTCCCAGGTGTTCGTCGCGGGCCTGTCGATGGGCGGCGCGCTGGCCCTGCGCCTCGCCGCGCGGCACGGCGAGCGGATCAGCGGCGTGGTGGTCGTCAACCCGGCGAACAAGGTGCACGGCCTGTCGGCGTACGCCCTTCCGGTGGCCCGGCATCTCGTGCGGACGACGAAGGGCATCGCCAGCGACATCGCGAAGGGGGGCGCGGCCGAGCTGGGCTACGACCGGGTGCCGCTGCACGCGGCGCACTCCCTGCGGGTCTTCCTGCGCCGGCTGGACGGCGAGCTGCCCCAGGTCACCCAGCCGTTGCTGCTGCTGCGCAGCGCCCAGGACCATGTGGTCCCGGCGGCGGACTCGGCCCGGGTGCTGAGCCGGGTGTCGTCCACGGACGTCACTCAGATCGTGCTGGAACACAGCTACCACGTGGCGACGTTGGACGAGGATGCGGACCGGGTCTTCGAGGAGAGCCTCGCCTTCATGGGCCGGCTCGCACCCAGTCTCGGCAAGGAAGGGACGGCCACTGGTGGCTGAGCACGAGTCCGACCGCGAGGGCCGCGAGGGCCGCGAGCCGGACGAGAAGGGGCTGCCCTTCGACGAGGACGCCGCCTGGCGGGCCATCGTCGCCGGGTACGGCGAGGAGCCGAAGGACCCGCCCGGCAGCACGCCCTACAAACCGGTCGAGGACCTGGCGCTGCCGGAGATGGACACGGACGGCGACACCGGAAAGGCGCCGGTCAAGCCCCTGGGCAGCTCCGTGTCCTTCGCGCCCGTCATCGGCCCGCGCGACTACAGCCCGCCCGAGCCGTCGGAGAACGACTTCGACGAGGACGACGAGGGTCACTTCGTGCCGCCGGAGCCGCCACCGCTGCCGGCGGCCGACACCACCGCGAAGTTCGCCTGGCTGGGCGTCGTCGGCGGGCCGATCCTGCTCCTGCTGGCCGTGGTGCTCGGCTGGGAGATGACCTGGTGGCTGACGACCCTGGGCATCGGCGGCTTCCTCGGCGGTTTCGCCACGCTGGTGATGCGCATGCGCACGGACGACGAGGAGGACGACGACCCGGGGCGCGGCGCGGTGGTCTGACCGTCCCGGACCTCACGCCACCGGTACGCGCAGGGCGGCGAGCACCGGGAGGTGGTCCGTGGCCGCGGTCAGGTCGGCCCTGGTGACACCCGGCTGGTTCAGCGGCACCCCACAGCCCAGGACTTCGATGCCCTTGGTGGCGAAGACCGCGTCGATGCGCCGCGGGGGGTCGCTGTGCGGCCAGGTGCTCTCGCCGCCCCAGGGGGAGGCGGCCCGGCAGTCCTGGAGGCCGGCGGAGAGCCGGCGGAAGGCGGGGCCCTCGGGGCCCTCGTTGAGGTCGCCGCCGACGACGGCGTGCTGGACGCCGAGTCCGGCGAGGCGGTCGAGGAGCATACCGCTCTGCTCGTACCGCTCCTTGCCGTCCAGGCTCAGATGACAGCTGATCACGCCCAGCCGGGCCCTGCCGAAGCGGACCACGGCCGTGGCGAAGCCGCGTCGGTGGAGGCCGGGGGTGAGCGGGAGCAGGACGTCCTCCGTGCGCTCGGCCACGGCCCGCAGCGAGCACAGGATCGCCGGTCCGGCGGCGGTGGCACCGCCCGTGAGGATCACCTGGCCGGAGGCCGCGGCCAGCCGGGCCAGCTTCTTGCGCCAGCGGAAGAAACGGGGGGCTTCCTGGATCAGGACCAGGTCGGGGGCGCAGGCGGTGACGATCCTCGCCAGGGCTTCGGTGTCGTCCCGCATCGAGCGGATGTTGTAGCTGAGGACACGGAGGACCGCGGAACCGTCGGGCTCGGTACGGGAGTTGGGAAGGAGCGTGCTGGTCGCCATGCCGATCAACATACGACGATGCCCGCCCGTCCCGGGACCGGACGCGGCGGGCACCGTCGACGCCTCCCCTACATGACCGGGTCGGGCTCCCGGGCCAGGTCGGCGGCGCCCACCAGGCCCGCCTTGTTGCCGAGCTGGGCCGCGATCACGTCGGCCACCGGGCGCCAGTTGCCGCCGACCAGCCAGCGCTTGTAGGACTTGCGGATCGGGTCGAGGACCAGCTCGCCCTCGTCGGAGAGGCCGCCGCCCACGATGAACGCGGAGGGGTCGAAGAGCGAGGCCAGGTCGGCCAGGCCCGCGCCGACCCAGCGGGCCAGCTCGCGGTAGGAGTCCACGGCCACCCGGCAGCCCTGGCGGGCGGCCACGGAGATGTGCTTGCCCTCGATCCCGTCGGGGGTGCCGTCGCCCAGCGCCAGCAGCACCTCGGCGCGCTCGGGGGTGGCGTTGGCGCGCTGCTTGGCGTAGCGGACGAGGGCGCGGCCCGAGGCGTACTGCTCCCAGCAGCCCTGCGAGCCGCAGCCGCACAGCAGGCCGTCCGGGACCATCCGGATGTGGCCGAACTCGGCGGCCACGCCGAAGTGGCCGCGGCGCAGCTTGTTGCCGATGATGATGCCGCCGCCGAGGCCGGTGCCGAGGGTGATGCAGATGACGTTGCGGTGGCCCTTGCCGGCGCCGAACCTGTACTCGCCCCAGGCGGCGGCGTTGGCGTCGTTCTCGACCACGACCGGGAGGCCCACGCGGGCCTCGACCTTCTCCTTCAGCGGCTCCTGACGCCAGTCGATGTTCGGCGCGAAGTACACCGTGGAGCGCTGCCGGTTGACGTAACCGGCCGCACCGATACCCACGCCCACGATCTCGTGTCCGGCGCTGGCACCCTCCACCGCCGAGGCGATGGCGTCCACGATGGCCTCGGGCGTGGTGGGGGTCGGCACCTTGAAGGTCGAGAGGATGTTGCCTTCCTCGTCGACCACGCCGGCCGCGATCTTGGTGCCGCCGATGTCGACGCCGATGGTGAGTCCCATGAATCCCTCAGTTCCGGTCGAGCCCCGCTACGGCCAACCGTACCCGAGGCCCTGCCGTGGGAGGGCTTCAGTCCAGGTCGATGCGTTCCCCTGGGCCGGTGCCCTCGCCCCGGTCGCGCCGGCCGTCCGGGCCCTCGCGGGTCAGGTCGTCGGCGGTGCGGGCGGTCCAGCGGCGCTCCTGGGCCTGGACGGCGGAACGGTAGGCGGCGAGCAGTTCGCCGCCGGCCGCGGCCAGGTGGTCGAAGACGTCCGGGTTGCGGTCTATGACGGGCTCGACGGCGGCCTTGGCCTGCTGGACGACCTGCCGCACCACCTGCTGGGCGGCGGGTCCGGCAAGGCTGCCGAGGAGCGGTGACTTCAGGCCGGACAGCTTGTCGGCCACCGTGTCCACGAGTTTCTTCAGTTCCTCCGCGGCCGCACCCGGCTGCGGGCCGTACTCGGCGCGGCGGCGGGACTTCTCGGCGGCGAGGTCCTCGGCGCAGGCCGTGGCCCAGGCGTCGGCGTCGGTCGCCCGGCCCTGCTCCTCGGACGAGTCGGTTGCGGGACGCTCTTCGCTCATGGCGGACTCCTGACTACGGTTCGCCCTTACGACGTTACCCGAACGGGCGTCCCCGGTTCACCGTCCGCCGGCGGGCCACAGGGCGGGGTCGGGCGTGAAGCGGATCCGCAGTTCGCCTTCGCGCAGCGCGGCCCCGGAGACGGTGCAGCGGCGCAGGGCGGAGGGCAGCGGGACGAGCCGCCGGAAGGTACCCGCGGTGATCACGAGTTCGTCGCCGCGCCGGATCAGGTCCAGCTCGTCCCGTATGGCGCCGGGCAGGGGGATGTGCCAGACCAGCACGCCGTCCTCGGCGATCCGGTCGCTGACGGGCCACTCGGCCGGGGCGGGCGCCGGGTCGACCGTCGGTACGCCGAGGGCGGTGAGGTCGTCGCCGCCGCGGGGGTCGCGGCCGAGGTGCGGGACGGGGTGGACGTCGTAGGGCTGCTCCTGCCAGTCGGCGAGCGTCTTGCGCTGCTGGGCGAGGAGGGAGGAGAGCCAGCTGTCCCCGGTGGCCTCGGGCAGGACGCGGTTGGCGATCAGGGACTCGGTGCTCAGGCGGCGCAGGGCGAGGCCGAGTCCCGCGGTCCGTACGGCGTCGGCGCCGGCCGGACCGGGGTCGGCGACCAGGCGGACGGCGGTGTTCCGGTCGGTGAGGACGGCCTCCACGGCGGCCAGTTCGACGTCCCAGCGGGCCGCCGTCTCGTACAGCCAGTCGGCGGGCATGGGCACCCCGGCCAGCCGACCGAGGACGGGGCGCAGGGCGCGGGCCGCCTGCCGCTCGGCCGGCAGCAGGCGGCGCAGATAGCGGCGCAGTTCCTCGGGAAGGGCGAGCAGGGCGAGGGCCTGCGGGAGGGGCGGGAGGTCGACGACGAGGAGGTCGAAGCGCTCGGACAGGGCGGCGTCCCTGAGGGCGCGCAGGAAGGACAGCTCCTCGGCGCCGGGCAGCGGGGTGACCTCCTCGGCGTCCAGCCGGGCGGCGCCGAGCAGGTCGAGGACGTTCGCCGCGCGCTCCTGGAAGGCGGTGAGGTCCTCGCGGAAGCGGGCGACCGCGTCGGGGCGCCAGGTGGTGAGGTTCGGGGCGGCCTCGGCGGGAGCCGGTCCTGTCGCGGAGCCCAGCGCGGCGCCCGGGGTGTCGGTGCGGTCGGCGCTCAGCAGGAGGGTGCGGGTGCCCTCGCGGGCGGCGGCGAGCGCGGTGGCGGCGGCGACCGTGGTACGACCGCTGCCGCCCGGGCCCGTGATCAGGATGGTGCGCATGAGGGTGAACGGTACCTTCGTGCGCGGACGGTAAACCGGGATGACTCCGGAGTGACTACTTCTCCCCCGATTCGACCCTCTTCTTCAGACCGGCCAGCGCGCGGTCGATGATGACCTTCTCCGCCTTGCGCTTGATCATGCCGAGCATGGGGATCTTGACGTCGACGGTCAGGAGGTAGGTGACCTCCGTGGTGCCGGAGCCGGTGGGCTTGAGGATGTACGAGCCGTCGAGGGAGCGCAGCATCTGGGACTTGACCAGGGTCCAGGAGACCTCGTTCTCGCCGGTCCAGGTGTAGGCCAGCGTCTGGTCGTCCTTGATCGCCCCCGCGTCCATGACGAGGCGGACCTGCTCGGCGCGGCCCCGGTCGTCGGTCTCGAGGACCTCCGCCTCCTTCACCTCGCCGGTCCAGTCCGGGTAGCGGGCGAAGTCGGCGATCACCCCCATGACGTCGGCCGGTGCCGCCTCGATGGTGATGCTCGAGCTGGTGTGTTCCGCCATCGCCGTGGCTCCTCCAGATACGGGCCGGTACAGAGGTCGTCGTGCGCACGTGTGTGCAGCGTGAAGGCTACCGCGCCGCCGACCTGCCGCCTTCACCCGATGTGCCGCTCCTCACCATTCCAGGGCCCAGGGCCGGCCCGTTCCCGCGAAGTGGCCCACGTTCACGCACTCGGTGGCGCCGATCCGCATGCGGGGCGTGAGCGGCTGGTGGACGTGCCCGAACAGCGCGTAGCGGGGTCTGGTGCGGCGGATGGCGTCGAGCAGCGCGCGGCTGCCGCGTTCGAAGCGGCGGGCGACGGTGTCGTAGACCAGTTCGGGGACCTCCGGCGGGATGTGCGTGCACAGCACGTCGACCTCGCCGACCGCCTCGATCTTCGCCGCGTACTCCTCGTCGTCGATCTCGTACGGCGTCCGCATCGGCGTCTTCAGGCCGCCGCCGACGAACCCGAAGGTCCGGCCGCCGATCTCCACCCGCTGGCCGTCGAGCACGGTGGTGCCGGGGCGGGCGTACTCCTTCCACAGCACAGGCATGTCGACGTTGCCGTAGGTGGCGTACGTCGGAGTGGGGAACGCGGCGAACAGTTCGGCGTACTGCCTGCGCACCGCCCGCTCGATGGCCGCGCCCCGGTCGGCGCCGATGCCGGCCCACAGCCGGGCCCCGAACGCCCGGGCCTCCTCGAAGCGCCGGGCGGTGCGCAGCTCGACGATGCGGTCGGCGTTCTCCTTGCCGAACAGGTCGGGGAAGATGCCGCGCGAGTGGTCGGCGTAGTCCAGGAACAGCACGAGGTCGCCCAGGCAGATCAGGGCGTCGGCACCCTCGCCGGCCCGGGCCAGGTCCCGGGCGTTGCCGT
Organism: Streptomyces sp. NPDC046759; assembly: GCF_040645475.1. Taxonomy (NCBI): domain Bacteria; kingdom Bacillati; phylum Actinomycetota; class Actinomycetes; order Kitasatosporales; family Streptomycetaceae; genus Streptomyces; species Streptomyces sp. NPDC046759. The sequence continues at coordinate 157,849 of NZ_JBEYYJ010000019.1, forward strand.
GCACGTCGCTGACCACGTGGACGCGCGTCCTGCGTGTGCCGGAGCCGTGGTTGCCGGAGGGTGTGGAGGCCATGGCGATCAAGGGTAGGCCTGTGGGGTCTGCGTGAACAGTCTCGGTCCCGCCTGCGGTTACTCGCCGGTCGGTTCGGCCGTGGACTACTGTGCGCGAAGGAACGCCAACATGTGTGACGCAGCGAACATCTCGCCGGAACCCCCTGTCCGGAACGCCATACCGGCGGGTAACGTCCGGGCAGTCCAGTCGTGCTCTGGATTTCAACAGCTGAATTCCCGAGCACTTGCCCGAGCCTTGGACCACACCGTCGCATCACACAGTGTCGTGGCGCCGGCGCCCTATGAGGAGCAGCAGTCTTGCGCGAGTTCAGCCTTCCGGCTTTGTACGAGGTCCCTGCGGACGGCAACCTGACCGACATCGTCCGCAGAAACGCCGCGCAGCATCCTGACGTCGCCGTGATCGCCCGCAAGGTGGGCGGTGTCTGGCAGGACGTTTCGGCCCGGGAGTTCCTGGCCGAGGTGCACACCGCCGCCAAGGGTCTCATCGCCGCCGGGGTGCAGCCGGGCGACCGGGTGGGCCTGATGTCCCGCACCCGGTACGAGTGGACGCTCCTCGACTTCGCCATCTGGAGCGCGGGCGCCGTCACCGTGCCGGTGTACGAGACCAGCTCGCCGGAGCAGGTGCAGTGGATCCTGTCCGACTCGGGCGCCACCGCCTGCGTCGTGGAACTGGCGGGCCACGCGGCGGCCGTGGAGTCCGTGCGCGAGTCGCTGCCCGCCCTGAAGCACGTCTGGCAGATCGAGGCCGGCGGCGTCGAGGAGCTCGGGCGGCTCGGGCAGGACGTGTCCGCCGAGACGGTCGAGGAGCGCAGCTCGCTCGCCAGGGCCGACGACCCGGCGACCATCGTGTACACGAGCGGTACGACCGGCCGTCCCAAGGGCTGTGTGCTCACCCACCGCAGCTTCTTCGCCGAGTGCGGCAACATCGTGGAGCGGCTGCGCCCCCTGTTCCGCACCGGTGAGTGCTCGGTTCTGCTCTTCCTGCCGCTCGCGCACGTCTTCGGCCGGCTCGTGCAGATCGCCCCCATGATGGCGCCGATCAAGCTGGGCTGCGTCCCGGACATCAAGCACCTCACCGACGAGCTGGCCGCGTTCCGGCCGACGCTGGTCCTCGGTGTCCCGCGGGTCTTCGAGAAGGTCTACAACTCGGCGCGGGCCAAGGCGCAGGCGGACGGCAAGGGCGCGATCTTCGACAAGGCGGCCGACGCCGCGATCGCCTACAGCAAGGCGCTGGACAGCCCGTCGGGCCCGGCGTTCGGCCTGAAGGTCAAGCACAAGGTCTTCGACAAGCTGGTCTACAGCAAGCTGCGCGCGGTCCTCGGCGGCCGGGGCGAGTACGCCATCTCCGGCGGTGCCCCGCTGGGCGAGCGGCTCGGGCACTTCTTCCGGGGCATCGGCTTCACGGTGCTGGAGGGCTACGGCCTGACCGAGTCCTGCGCGGCGACGGCCTTCAACCCGTGGGACCGGCAGAAGATCGGCACCGTCGGCCAGCCGCTGCCCGGCTCGGTGATCCGGATAGCGGACGACGGCGAGGTGCTGCTGCACGGTGAGCACCTGTTCAAGGAGTACTGGAACAACCCGGGCGCGACCGCGGAGGCGCTGGCCGACGGCTGGTTCCACACCGGTGACATCGGCACGCTGGACGAGGACGGCTACCTGAGGATCACCGGCCGGAAGAAGGAGATCATCGTCACGGCCGGCGGCAAGAACGTGGCACCCGCGGTGATCGAGGACCGGATCCGGGCGCACGCGCTGGTCGCGGAGTGCATGGTGGTGGGCGACGGGCGGCCGTTCGTGGGCGCGCTGGTCACCGTCGACGAGGAGTTCCTCGCCCGTTGGGCCGCCGAACACGGCAAGCCGGCGGGCTCCACCGCGGCGTCGCTGAAGGACGACCCGGACCTGAACGCTGAGATCCAGTCGGCGGTCGACGACGGCAACGCCGCGGTGTCGAAGGCGGAATCGGTGCGGAAGTTCCGCATTCTGTCCTCCCAGTTCACGGAGGAGTCGGGCCACCTCACCCCGTCGCTGAAGCTCAAGCGGAACGTGGTGGCGAAGGACTACGCGGACGAGATCGAGGCGATCTACGCGAAGTAGCACGCCTCCTGACGGAGCGTCATGGCGCGGTGTCCTCGGCGAGGACCCGCGCCATCGTGCGTTCGGCGAGCGCGGTGATGGTGACGAAGGGGTTCACGCCGATGTTGCCGGGCACGAGCGAGCCGTCGGTGACGTACAGCCGGTCGTAGCCCTTCACCCGGCCGTAGTCGTCGGTGGCCTTGCCGAGGACGCAGCCGCCCAGCGGATGGTAGGTGAAGTCGTCGGCGAAGACCTTGCTGTTCGAGCCGAACAGGTCGTAGCGGTAGATGGTCGCGTTGGCCAGGTTGATCCGGTCGAACAGTTTCCTGGCCATGCTCACCGACACCGCGCTCTGGGCGGGACTCCAGCCGAGCTTCACCGTGCCGGAGGCGGAGTCGTAGGTGAAGGAGGCCCGTTCGGGGTTCTTGGTGATCGCCAGATAGAGGCTGATCCAGTGCTCGAACCCCATGGGCAGCGGGGCGATCTCGGCGAAGACGGGGTTGTCGGTGTTGGCCCAGTCGTCGATGCCCATCACCGGCATGGTGGCCTCGTCGGCGCCGACGGTGTCCCAGACGTGGTTGGCGCGGCCGAGCATGGTGTTGCCGTTGGTGCCCCAGCCGGCGCCCACGGCCGGGTTCAGGTCGGGCAGGGTGCCGGTGTCCCGGGCGCGCACGAGGAGTTCGGTGGTGCCGAGGCTGCCGCCGCCGAGGAAGAGATAGGTGCAGCCGTAGCTCTTGGTCTCGACGACCGCGCCGGTGGTGTCGATCCGGTCCGCGGTCAGGACGTACGACCCGTCGGCCGCCCGGCTGATGGACCTCACCTTCTCCAGGGTGTGGAGGGTGACGTTGCCGGTGCCGAGGGCGGCGGCCAGGTAGGTCTTGTCGAGGCTGCGCTTGCCGTGGTTGTTGCCGTAGATGACCTCGCCGGCGAGCGCGGACTTCGGGGCCGTGCCGGCGGCCTCCTGCTGCATGTGGCCGAAGTCGTAGACGTTCGGCACGAAGGTGGTCCTCAGGCCCGCGTTGCCGGCGGCCTTCCGGGAGGTGCGGGTGAACCGGTACCACTCCGTGGACTCGAACCAGGCCGGGTCGATCGTGTTGACGCCGAGCATGGAGCGGGCGCGCGGGTAGTAGGTGCCGTACATCTCGTCGGCGTCCACGGTCGGGAACTGCTCGCTGAAGTACGACCTCAGGGGCGTGACCGCCATGCCGCCGTTGACGAGGGAGCCGCCGCCGACGCCGCGGCCGACGTAGACGGACATGCTGTCGTAGTGCACGCGGTCCAGGACGCCGGGATAGGAGCCGATGTCCTTGTTGACCACGTCCAGCCAGAGGAAGGTGGCGAGCGGGGCCTCGGTGCGGGTGCGGAACCACATGGAGCGCTGGTCGGGGGCGGTGGTGGAACAGAAGATCCTGCCGTCGGGGCCGGCGGTGTTCCACAGCCGGCCCATTTCGAGGACGAGGGTGCGGATGCCGGCCTGGCCGAGGCGGAGGGCGGCGACCGCGCCGCCGTAACCGGAGCCGATGACGATCGCGGGCGCGGCTTCCGCGGCGTCGGGCTGCGCCGCTCGGGCCGACTGGAGTCCGATGCGGGTGAAGCCGAGGGCCGCTGCGGTCTGCAGTGCGGCCATGCCGAGTATGTGACGTCTCGTCAGCTGACGTCTCATCAGGTTTGCTGTCATGTGCGCAGCATGGGCGGATTATGGGCTTCCGCCAAGTGTGAAGACGCCACCGGGGGAAGGGAGGTTCTCAGGCCTGCTGCACTACAGCAGGTCCTTCAGGCGCTCCGCCAACAGGTCCCAGCGCCACTTCTCCTCCACCCACTTGCGGCCGCGCTCGCCCATGCGGCGGCGCAGCCCGGGGTCCTGCAGCAGGGGGATGATGCGGTCCGCGGCCTCCTCCACGGAGCCGCCCCTGACCACCCAGCCGGTCTCCCCGTCCAGGACCGCGTCCGGAGCGCCGCCCGAGTCGCCCGCCACCACCGGCAGCCCCGTCGCCGAGGCCTCCAGGTAGACGATGCCCAGGCCCTCCACGTCCAGGCCGCCGCGGCGGGTGCGGCAGGGCATGGCGAAGACATCGCCGGCGCCGTAGTGGGCGGGGAGTTCGGACCAGGGCACGGAGCCGGTGAAACGGACGGAGCCGCCGACACCGGTCTCGGCCGCCATCCGCCGCAGGTCCCGCTCGTAGGGCCCGCCGCCGACGATGAGCAGGACGGTGTCCGGCTCCGCGGCGAGGATGCGGGGCATGGCCCGGATGAGGGTGTCCTGGCCCTTGCGCGGGACCAGGCGGGAGACGCAGACCACGACCGGGCGGTCGGTCAGGCCGAGGCGGGCGCGGATCTCGTCGCCGCCGGAGCCGGGGTGGAAGGTCTTCTCGTCGACCCCCGGCGGCAACTGGACCATACGGCCCGCCGCCGCCGGCGTGAGCGCGGTGGCGATGCGGGAGCGGGTGTACTCGCCCAGATAGGTGATCGTGTCCGTCGACTCGCCGATGCGGCGCAGCAGGTCCCGGGCCGCCGGCAGCTGGGCCCAGCCGGCCTCGTGGCCGTGGGTGGTGGCCACCAGTCGCCCGGCGCCGGCCCTGCGCAGTGCCGGGGCCATGAGGCCGAGCGGTGCCGCGGCACCGAACCACACCGAGGCGCACCCGTGCTCGCGCAGCAGTCCCACCGCCCGCCGGGTCACCCGCGGGGTGGGCAGCAGCATGGTCGTACGGTCGCGTACGACGGTGAAGGGCTGCTCGGCGTCGAAGGCGGCCGTGGCCTCGACGCCCTCCCGGCTACGCTTCCAGGTGGAGGCGTAGACGACCAGCCGGCCGGGCTCCAGGCGCAGGGCCATGTTGTGCAGGAAGGCCTGGATGCCGCCCGGCCGGGGCGGGAAGTCGTTGGTGACGATCAGGGTCTTGTGCATCGTCGCCGACCCTACCGAATCGGCTGTCCGGAGCCGGGCGCGGCCGAGTTTGTGGCATGCGCACACCGGCACACGACATCATGGTGCCCGACCTGAAATCGAACGGCAGGGGATCTCGTGGAGACGAAGGGCGCCGGGCGGTCCCTGGCATGGCTGCTCGCGACCTGGGGCGTGACCCGTGCGGCACTGCTGCTCTTCGTGTTCCAGGTGTTCGTCTTCCCGGGCCCGGACGTCACCTCCGACGTCTCGGTGATCTACCGGGGCTGGTACGAGGTGCTGCGCCAGGGCACGTTTCCGCTGGACGACGTGACCTGGCAGTACCCGCCGGCCGCCGCCCTGCCGGTCCTCTCCCCCGCCGCGCTGCCCTTCCTGTCGTACGCGCACGCCTTCTTCGTGCTGGCGTTCCTCGCGGACGTGGTCGTCCTGGCGCTGCTGCTGCGCACCGCCCGGCTCCCCGGCCGGTCCGCGCGCGGCACCTGGGTGTGGGTCGCCGGGGTGCCGCTGCTCGGCCCGACGGTGTACGCCCGCTACGACGTGATGGTGACCGCGGTGGCCGTGGCGGCGCTGCTCGCCGGGGTCCGGCATCCCAGGGTGATGGGCGCGCTCGCCGCGTTCGGGGCGCTGCTGAAGGTGTGGCCGGCGCTGCTGCTGGTCGGTGTCATGCGGCGGCGGGCGTGGTGGTCGGCGGCGGTGACCTCGTCCGGCCTCGCCGCGCTGTTCGCGGTGTCGATGCCGGGCGCCTTCGCCTTCCTCACCTTCCAGCGGGACCGGGGTACCGAGGTGGAGTCGCTGGGCGCGCTGGTCTTCCATGTGGCCCGGCACTTCGGCTGGCACGGCCAGGTGCTGCTGAACTACGGCTCGATCGAGTTCCTCGGCCCGCACGTGGACCAGGTCAGCGCGGTGGCGCTGGCGCTGACGGGGGCCGCCTTCGGCTGGCTGCTGCTGTGGCGGCTGCGCGTGCGCAGGACGGCGCCGCACACGCTCGCCGAGGCGGCCTTCACCGCCGTCCTGCTGTTCACGGTCACCAGCCGGGTGATCAGTCCGCAGTACCTGGTGTGGCTGGTCGGCCTGGCCGCGGTGTGCGTGTCGTACCGGGCGAGCCGGATGGCGGCGCCCGCGGTGATGGTGGTGGCCGCCTCCTTCGTGACGGTCCTGGAGTTCCCCCTCGGCTTCGGGCACGTGGTGACGAGCGACCGGTACGGCGTCCTGCTGCTGGCGGTGCGCAACGGCCTGCTGGTCGCGGCCTCGGTGACGGCGGGCCGCCGACTGTGGCGCTCGACCGTGCCGCCGGCCCCCACCTCGTCCCTGCCGCCCCAGCCGGCCCGCCCGCACGAGACCCCGGTCTCCCCCTGACGCGTCCCGGCGGCCCCCGGCCTCCGGACCGCCGGCCGACGCCCGGGAGGGGTTCACTCGGTCCGGGTCAGCTGTGCCCGTACATACTGCTGCCACTGCTCGGTGAACGCTCCCGGTGTGGTGCCGAGCACCTTCTCCAGGGCGTTCTCGACCGCGCCGGCCCGCTTCCGGTGATCGCCGACAGCGCGGTAGAAGGCGTCGAGCCGGGCCGTGCCCCAGTGGTCGGCGATCATCCGGCAGGCCAGCCAGCCGCCTTCGTAGGCCTGGGCGAGCTCGGACGGGGCGCTGGTGAAGCCGAAGTCCTTGTCGGCGGGGAGCGCGGTCGGCGGGTGGCCGTCCTGGACGGCACGGGTGAGCTCGGGCGCGACCTCGGCCGGCCTGCGGCCGGTGCCGAGGTAGCCGATCCAGTCCGCGTAGCCCTCGGAGAGCCACAGCGGGGTCGCGGCGGTGGTGTGCGCGCGGGTGGCCACATGGGTGGTCTCGTGGGTGAGCACCACCTGCTTGCCGAGGTCGCCGAGGATGGCGTACGCATCCGGGTTGACGACCACCCGGTCCGCCGGAGCATTGCCCGAGCCTCCCGCCTCGCCGGTGGTCACGGCCGCGATGCCCCGGTAGTTCGCGGCGGGCGAGCCGAGCAGACGCGCCATGCCCTGCAGGGAGCGCGGGACGAGGACGACGACATGGCGGGTCCAGCCGCTGCCCCAGGCCCGGGAGACGGCCGGCACGGCGCGGTCGGCCAGCGCCGCGTACCGCCGCAGGTCGGCGGAGGTCCGGCCGGTGCCCAGCACCAGGCTGTGCGCACCCCTGAAGGCGGTCACCGGGCCCTGGTCCCACAGCTGCTGGCCGGTGTCCCGGGCGGGTCCGTCGGCGGTGACGTACCACTTCCCGTCGGCGGTGCGGCCGAGGGTGAGTGTGCGGCGGGCGTCGACCGGGGCCTTGTCGTACCCGGCGACCCGGTAGCTCAGGTCGGCCTCGGCGGTGGCGCCGGAGGAGGTGCGGCGCACGGCCGTGACCCGGTAGGTCCAGGAGGCCAGCGGCAGGGCGCGCAGCCGGGTGTACTCGGTGCGGGTGCCCGTCGCCCCGTACGCCGTCTCGTCGTGGCCGAGGAGGGCGGCGGAGCGCCGGTCCAGCAGGTGCTGCACCTCGGTGCGGACGGAGTCGGCCGGGGTGCCGCCGCAGCCGGCCAGGGGCAGCAGCAGTCCGAGCCCCACGGCCCCGATGCTCCACACCCGTCTGCGACCAGCCATTTCCCGATCGTAACGGCGAGCGGCGGGTTCAGGGCCGGGTGACCGAGGAGATCGGCATCATCCCGACCGGGTCGTAGCGCACCGTCGCTCCCGGGTAGGGGGCGTGGACGACCTGGCCGTTGCCGACGTACATCCCGACATGACTGGCGTCGGAACGGTAGATCACCAGGTCGCCGGGGCGGGCCTGGGAGAGCGGGACGCTCCGGCCGGCGAACCGCTGCTCCTGCGAGCTGCGCGGCAGATGAACCCCGGCGTGCGCGTACGACCACTGCATCAGGCCCGAGCAGTCGAAGCTGGAGGGGCCGCTGGCACCCCACACGTACGGCCGGCCGACGGCTGAGCGGGCGGCGGCCACCGCGGCGGCGGCGCGGGGGTCGGGGGCGTCAGCCTCGGAGGCCTCGGGCGCGACGAGACCCGTGAGGTCGGGCAGGACGGACAGAGCGGGCAGATCGGCGCGGCCGTCGCCGTCGGAGCGCGAGACCCGCTCGGTGAAGTCGGCGCGTTCGGCGACCGGGAGCGTGTTGAGCAGCTGCCGGGCCTTGACGAGCTTCTTCTCCACGATCCGCTTGTTCGTGACCACGGCCTTGCGGCTGCTCGCCAGTTCGGCGAGCTTGCCGGCCGCCTCCGTGCGCTCCTGGGCGAGCTCCCGCAGCGCCGACTGCAGCTCCCTCAGCCGGCCGGCCTGCTGGGCGGTGATGCGGTCCAGGGTGGACGCCTTGTCGAGGTAGTCGTCGGGGTCGTCGGAGAAGAGCAGCGCGACGGCCGGGTCGATGCCGCCCGCGCGGTACTGGGCGCCGGCCAGTGAGCCGAGCTGCTCGCGCAGGGTGTTGATGCGCTGCTGCTTCCGGGCGATGAGGTCCTGGGCCTCGCGCACCTCGTGGCGCAGCACGCCCTCCCGCTCCTGCGCCTTGTCGAAGGCCTGGGTCGCTTGCTCGGCCTCCTCGTAGAGCCGGTCCACCTCACCCCGGGTGCCGCCGCGCGGCGCCGCGTGCGCCGGTACGGCACCGAGCGCGGCGGCGGCGGCCGACAGCACACAGAGGGTGACGGCACCCCGGTCGAATCCGGACGAGGCAAGGCGGCGATGAGACCCCACGGCAGTCCTTCTGCTGGCGGACACGAGACTGCTTCCCCGGCGCCTGGGGACGGGGATGGCCCCGGCGCCGGGGAAACGGGGCAGACAGTAGCCGCGTCGAAGGCCCCCGGCCAAAGGCCGCGGTGGCAACACAGGGTGACGCCCCGCCGCTGACGCAGGTCATGGGCGGGGCGTCGAGTCACTTCCGGTCCACGGGATTCGCCCGTTCGGGCGCCGCCGGGTCAGCATCTCCCCCCGCCCTCGCGGGTATCGGACCGGGTTTCGCCGGGGTGTCGGACCGCTGCTCGCGGGAAGGGTCAGACCCGGACGCCGAACTGGAACGGCATGTCGGAGATCGCCTCGTAGCGGACCACGGCGCCGGTGTGCGGGGCGTGCAGGACCTGGCCGTTGCCGGCGTACAGGCCCACGTGGTGGATGTCGCCGTAGAAGAACACCAGGTCGCCGACCTTCAGGTCGTTGATGGAGCTGATCCGGGTGCCGATGGTGGCCTGCGACTCGGAGGTGCGCGGGATGGAGACGCCGGCCTGGGCGTAGGCCCAGGAGGTCAGGCCCGAGCAGTCGAAGGAGGACGGGCCGGAGGCGCCGTAGACGTACGGCGAGCCGAGCACGCTCTGGGCGGCGGCGAAGGCGGCCGCGGCGCGGCCGGAGGCCGGCGGGGCGTCGCCGAGGTTCACGCGCTGGCTGGAGGAGCGGTCGGCGCGGGCCTGCTGGGCGGCCAGCTCCTGCTTCTCCTTGGCCGTCAGGGTGTTGAGGAGCTTCTGCGCATCCGCGAGCTTGGCCTGGACCTCCTGCTTCTTCTGCTCCAGCTGGGTGCGCGTGGAGGAGAGGTCCTTGAGCTTCTCGGCGGCTTCCGCCCGCTCCTGGGCGAGTTCGCGCTGTTTGTCCTGAATCTTCTTCAGGGCGTCGACCTGCTGGGCGCTCAACTGGTCGAGCGTGGAGGCCTTGTCGAGGAAGTCGTCCGGGTTGGAGGACAGGAAGAGCTGGACCGAGGGGTCGATGCCGCCGGAGCGGTACTGCGCGGTGGCCAGCGAACCCAGGCCGTCCCGCAGCTTGTTGAGGTCCTGCTGGCCGCGGGCGACGTTGTCCTGGATGGTGGAGATTTCCTTCTGCAGCTTCTGCTGCTTCTCCTTCGCCCCGTCGAACTTCTCGGAAGCCTGCTCGGCCTGCTGGTAGAGGTCGTCGACCTTGGCCTTGACCTGGTCCTTGGTGAGCTTCTGGCTCGGCGCGGCGTTGGCGGCGTTCGCGCTCAGGACGACGGCTGCGGCGGCTGCGGTGGTCAGCACAGTCACGCGGGCGCGACTCTGCTGCTTGGGTCGACGGTGGGACGCCACGGAGGACGAACTCCTTCTTGTGAGTGAGTGAATGATCACCCGTTCGGAGGTTCGAGCCCAGACCCTAGTGACCCACTTGTGATCAGTTCAAATCCTCACACTAAAAAATCCCATCACACAATGCATTCTTTGCCCATGACTCACATGCAGTGACGCGCGACTGACACTACGTTGCGTGAGGATCAGTCCAATTCGGGCATTGCGTATGCCCGTTGGACCTTCAGGACAGTCGCTTGAGAAGCACCGCAGACGCGACCGGTCGGGCACCCGCCCTGGCGATCCCGTCGGCCACCTCCCGGTCGGTGGAGGCGACGATGACCGGACGGCCGGGCGGCTCCGCGCGCACCAGTTGGCGGATCAGCTCGTCGGCCGTGACACCCGGCTTGGAGAACAGCACCCGCACCCCGCGCGGCGGCGCGAGCAACACCGGGGCGGCCAGTTCGGCGCCGTCGAAGACGCACGTCACCTCGGCGCCGGTCTGCGCGGCGAGCGCGGAGAGCTGGCCGAGGAGCCTGAGCCGCTGCTTCTCCAGCGGCATCTGCGGATAGCCGGTCTTGGTGACGTTGTAGCCGTCGACCACCAGATGCGCCTGCGGCAGCGCGAGCAACTGGTCGAGGATGGCCGGATCGTTCTCGGACAGGGCACGAGCCGCGATGTCCTTCGGTGTCATCCGTCCCGGTTCGACCGCATCCACGGTCTCGGCCGGCCGCACCGACACCGGTGGCAGGGCGAGTTCGCGCCGGAGGCCCTGGGTCGCGTCCAGCAGGGTGTCGAGCAGCAGCCGTACCCGCATGTCCTCCACGCTGCGGCCCTCGCGGGCGGCCCGGCGGGTGGCCTCCAGCGCGGCCTCGGCCTCACCGAGGCGGGCCTTGAGCCGGCGGGACTCGCTCTCGGCGGCCGACGCCCGCAGCTGCGCCTCGGCGCGCACGGCGTCCATCTCGGCCTGAGCCTTGCGCAGCGCCGCCTCCCCGCGCCTGACGTCGCTGACGGCGGAACGGAGTTTGCGGTGAAGCGATTCCGCTTCCTTCTTCACCGACTCCAGCTCCGCACGCAGCCGTTCGGCCTCGGCGCGGGTGTGGTCGCGGGCCTCGGCCAGCTCGGCGCGCAGCCGCTCCAGCTCGGCCCGGCTCTCCTCGTCGGCACGCTCGGCGTCCGCCCGCTGGGCCTCCTCGCCGGCCGCGGTCACCAGCTTCACCCAGCCCCCCTGGCGCAGTACGTAGGCCGCGGCCGCCACGTCGAGCGGGTCCGCGGCCGGGGGCGGGGAGCCGGATTCCAGGGCGCCGGCGAGTTCCGGCTGTGCCTCTCTGAGCTTCTCCCCGATCCGCTGGCGGAACAGCGGATCGGTCTCCAGGGCCGCGGCCATCGCGTTCCCGGCGAACTTCGCCCGGCGGCTGGGGGTGAACCGGGCGTACTGCCGGAGCTGGGCGGGCAGTTCCGTCAGGGTCAGGCCGCCGAAGGCGTCCGAGACGATCTGCACGACCCGGCGGCGCACGCCGTCGGGCAGCGGACGGTCAAGCACCTCAGCGGTGCCGTCGCCCGGCCCCCCGCCTGCGGTCTCCACCATCCGTCACACCCCACTACTTCACGTCCACGGGGCCGCTCCGCTCAGGAGCCGGCACCCGGCCTGTCCACGAGTTCCACCTGGTCCACCGCGTTGCACCAGCGGCAGCGCACCGACTCGATGGTCTCACTGACCACCTCGCGCTCCTCCACGGTCGGCTCGCCGGCCAGATCGAGGTGGACGTACTCGACGACCTTCGAGGAACGCGTCACGTCGAACCGGGTGAGGTTGCCGCACAGGGTGCAGCGCCATCGGGTGGTCGCGGTCGGCAGGGGAACCGTCATCGTGGCTGTCCGCTTCCTTCTCGTCGTCGCTCGCCGCGCCGCCGGCCGACGCGTGTGGCGGTAACCCTACGGCCTGGGGGCAAGTCGCCGCTGGTCCGTCCGCGGCGGCGAGGCGGTCTGTCGGCTTGCGTCCCGTTACGTCATGCTCTGTGTTCATGATCAGCGAGTGGAGCACGGCGGCCGGCAGGGCGCTCAGAGCGATCCGGAGCACCCCAGCACCCGTGACGTACGGCCTCATCGCCCTGTGCTGTCTGCTCTTCGTCCTGGGCCCGGCCTCGGGTCTCACCCCGGGATACGGCTCCGGGGACGCCCTGCTCGCCGCGCAGCGGGCGTATTTCCGGCGCTGGGGGGTGGTACCGGCCGAGCTGTTCGCCAGGCCGGTGCGCGCCGCCCTGACCCCCGCCACGGCCTTGTTCGTGCACGGCAGCTGGGTGCATCTGCTCGGCAACATGCTCTTCCTCTTCGTCTTCGGCGTGATGACCGAGGAACGGATGGGCCGGGTCGAGTTCAGCCTCTTCTACGTCGGCTGCGGATATCTGGCCCTGCTGGGCTACGCGGCCGCCAACGCCGCCTCCGAGCAGTCGCTGGTCGGCGCCTCCGGGGCGATCTCGGCGGTCCTCGGAGCGTTCCTCTACCTGTTCCCCCGCGCCCGTGTCACCAGTCTTCTGCCGTTCCTGTTCTTCCTGCCACTGCGGTTCCCCGCGTGGGTCGTGCTGCCGTTCTGGGCGGCACTGCAGTGGGCGGCGGCGGGGCAGAGCTCCGACGGGCCGGGGGTGGCGTACCTGGCCCACCTCGTCGGCTTCGGCCTCGGCTTCGGCTACGCGTGGGTCCGCTACAGGAAGAGGGGTGCGAAGCCCGGCGCCGGGACGGCGGTGGTGGGCGACGGGCGGGCGACTAGAGTGAAGCCCGCCCCAGCTCCGGCACCCGAGGGAGAGAACCAGCCGTGATCACCGCGATCGTCCTCATCAAGACCAGCGTGGACCGGATCCCCGAGATCGCGGAGCGGATCGCCGCGCTGGAGAGCGTCAGCGAGGTCTTCTCGGTCACCGGCACCTACGACCTGATCGCCATGGTCCGGGTCCGCCGGCACGAGGACCTCGCCGAGGTCATCCCCGGCCGGATCAGCAAGATCCCCGGCGTGGAGGGCACCGACACACACGTCGCGTTCCGCACGTACTCCCAGCACGACCTGGAGGCGGCGTTCGCGATCGGTCTGGACAACTAGGAGCGGCGCCGCTCAGGCAGCCGTCGGCCGCCCCGGCGACGGGGACGGTCGCCCGCCCGCCCCCGACGACCCGCGAGCCGCCGGCCCGGCCCGGGCACCGCGAGGCGGGCGGACGTGGGCCGGGAGGCGGAGCCCCGTTCCGGACGGGGCCGCAGGGCCCCGCCCCTCCGCGCGGCGCTGTTCACACCGCCGGTACGCAGCGGCCGTCCTCGGTCCGGTACGTCCACTTCGCACCCTCGGTCACCAGCTCCCTCACCGCGGTGACGAAACGGTCCACGTGCTCGTCGGGAGTCCCCGCGCCGAAGCTCACGCGGATGGCGTTGAGGGACTTCTCGCCCGGCGCCGCCTCGGGGGCGCCGCATTCGCCCTGGGTCTGCGGGTCGCTGCCGAGGAGGGTGCGCACCAGGGGGTGGGCGCAGAAGAGACCGTCGCGGACGCCGATGCCGTACTCGGCGGAGAGCGCGGCGGCGAAGTGGGAGCTGTTCCAGCCCTCGACGACGAAGGAGATCACGCCGACGCGCGGGGCGTCGTCGCCGAAGAGGGAGAGGATCTTCACCTCGGGGACCTCGGCCAGGCCCACGCGGACCCTGCGGATCAGGTGCTGCTCGCGGGCGACCAGGGTGTCCCAGCCGGCCTCGGTGAGGGCCTTGCAGGCCGACGCGATGGAGTAGGCGCCGATGACGTTCGGGGAGCCGGCCTCGTGCCGGGCCGCGCTCTCGTGCCACTCCACGTCCACGCCGCCGTCCTGACGCCGGGTCACCTTGCGGCTGGCGCCGCCGCCCGCGAGGTAGGGCTCGGCCGCGCGCAGCCAGTCGGCACGGCCGGCCAGGACGCCGGAGCCGAAGGGGGCGTACAGCTTGTGGCCCGAGAAGGCGACCCAGTCGACGTCCAGGTCCCGGACGTCGACCGGGTGGTGCGGGGCGAGCTGGGCGGCGTCGAGGACGACACGGGCGCCGTGGGCGTGCGCGGCGGCGGCCAGCTCGCGTACCGGCCACAGTTCGCCGGTGACGTTGGAGGCGCCGGTGACGCAGACCAGGGCCGGGCCGTGCGGGGTGCGGTCGGCGAGGGCCCGCTCCAGGGTCGTGACGGCCTGCTGCGGGGTGCGCGGCGCATCGAGGTAGGTGACCTCCGCGTCCTGCCAGGGCAGCAACGAGGCGTGGTGCTCGGTCTCGAAGACGAACACCTGGCAGCCGGCGGGGAGGGCACGGGCGAGCAGGTTGAGGGAGTCCGTGGTGGAGCGGGTGAAGATCACCTGGTCGTCGGTCCGGCAGCCGAGGAACGCGGCGACCGTCCTGCGGGCGTTCTCGAACAGGTCGGTGGAGAGCTGGGAGAGGTAGCCGGCGCCGCGGTGGACGCTGCCGTAGTACGGCGCGTAGGCGGCCACGTCGTCCCAGACGCGCTGCAGGGCGGGGGCGCTGGCCGCGTAGTCGAGGGCCGCGTAGGCGACCTCGCCGCCGGTGACGAGGGGGACGGTGACGTCGCGGCCCAGAACGGGCAGCGCCTCCGAAAGGTCACGGCAGACGGACCGGTCGGCGGCAGCGGTGAAGACGGAGAAGACGGACATGACTGAACTCCCGTGAAGGCAGGCGGAATCCGCCACGCGAGCGGGCACGCTCGAGCGTGGGCGGGTGAAAGGGGTGTGCGGAGGCGGGGCTCTGCGGCCCTATCGCATTCGCTTGCTCACGGAAGGCTCCCTCGAACGACCAGGACCCCTGGCCCCACACTTGTGAAAAGCGTGCGAGGGGTCCGCGCTTGCCGTGAACCCTGCTGTCCACGACCTGGTCCTCACCCGGGGCACCCCGCCACGGACGGAGGGTTGCCGGACAGCCGGCCGGGGCCGAATGGCTGTCACTCATGACCTGGTTCAGTATCCTGCCACACGATCTTCGATGCGCAAGGCGCAGTCCGCCATCCGGACTGCGCCTTGCCTCGCGTGGTGCCGCGGTCAGCGGTTGGTGGCGGTCACCCACCGCTCCAGTGCCCGCTTCGCCGCGCCCGAGTCGATGGACTCGGCGGCCCGGACCATGCCGGCCCGCAGCTGCTCGGCGAGCGGGGCGTCGGTCGGCCGGAGGGCCACCAGGGCCGCCGCGGAGTTCAGCAGGACGGCGTCCCGCACCGGGCCCTGTTCGCCGTCCAGCAGGCGGCGGGCGACCTCCGCGTTGTACGACGGGTCGCCGCCGCGCAGCGCCTCCACGGGGACGAGACCGATGCCGACGTCACGCGGGTCGAAGCTCTCCTCGGTGACCTTGCCGTCGCGGACGACCCAGACGTGGGACGTGGACGTCGTGGTCAGCTCGTCCAGGCCGTCGTCGCCGCGGAAGACCAGCGAGGAGTTGCCGCGCTCGGCGAGCACGCCCGCGACGATCGGCGCCTCGTGGGCGACCGCCACGCCCACCGCCTGGGCGCGCACCTTGGCCGGGTTGGTCAGCGGGCCGAGCAGGTTGAAGACCGTCCGGATGCCCAACTGGCCGCGCGCGGCGCCGACATGACGCAGCGCCGGGTGGAACTTCACCGCGAAGCAGAAGGTGATGCCGGCCTCGTCCGCGACCTCGGCCACCCGCCGGGGCGGCAGGTCGAGGTTGACGCCCAGCTTCTCCAGGACGTCGGAGGAACCGGAGGCGGAGGACGCGGCGCGGTTGCCGTGCTTCACGACCTTCGCCCCGGTACCGGCGACGACCAGCGACGACATGGTGGAGATGTTCACCGTCCTGGCCCCGTCGCCGCCCGTGCCGACGATGTCGACGGTATGGCCGGGCACCTCGATGACGTTGGCGTGCTCGTACATCGTGCGGACCAGACCGGTGATCTCCTGCACCGTCTGTCCCTTGGCCCGCAGAGCCACGGCGAACCCGGCGATCTGTGCGTCGGTCGCCTCGCCGCGCATGATCCTGTCCATCGCCCACGCGGTGTCGTCGGCGGACAGGTCGTGGCCGTCCAGCAGGCCGTTCAGCAGGGCGGGCCAGGAACGGCCCGCCGCGGTGTCGCCTCCAGCGGGGGTCACAGCGCTCATGAGCCGCTCCTGGGTGGGTGTCCCGCAGTACGGGATACGAATCTCGAACAGGTCCACCCTATCGAGGCCCGGGCACCGCGAAGGGCCCCGTCCGTAACCCGGACGGGGCCCTTCTGCGTGGCGTGGCGACGCGGAGGTCAGTGGTGGCCGTGGCCGCTCGTGATCTCCTTGTACTCCTCGACGGTCGGCTTCGGGATCTGGTTGTCCTCGCCGTAGTAGGCGTTGGACAGCTTCACCCGGAACCGCTCCGAGGTACCGACCTTGCGCTCGACACCGTTCTCGTCGACGGTCGGGCCGATCTCGGCCGGCACGTACTGCTCGTGCGCGGTGAGAGTGTGCAGCTGCTCCTGGCTGAGCGGCTCGTGCACCTCGATGAACTCACCGTGCGGCAGGCGCTTGATGATGCCGGTCTCGCGACCGTGCAGCACCTTGTCGCGGTCGCGGCGCTGCAGGCCGAGGCAGATCCGCTTGGTGAGGAGGAACATGACGACCGGGCCGACGAAGACGAAGACCCGGACGAACCAGGTGACCGCGTTGATCGACAGGTGGAAGTGGGTGGCCCACAGGTCGTTGCCACCGCCGATCAGCAGGGTCAGGTAGATCGTCATCCAGGCGACACCGAAGGCGGTACGGGTCGGGGCGTTGCGCGGGCGGTCCAGGATGTGGTGCTCGCGCTTGTCCCCGGTGACCCAGGACTCGAGGAACGGGTAGACCGCGATCGCCACCAGGACCAGCGGGAAGATCATCAGCGGGATGAACACGCCCAGGACGAGCGTGTGGCCCCACAGGTTGATCTCCCAGCCCGGCATGAAGCGGATCAGGCCCTCAGAGAAGCCCATGTACCAGTCGGGCTGGGCGCCGGTGGACACCTGGTCCGGACGGTAGGGACCCATGGCCCAGATCGGGTTGATCTGGGCGACCGCCGCGATGGCCGCGATGACACCGAAGACCAGGAAGAAGAAGCCTCCCGCCTTGGCCATGTACACCGGCAGCAGCGGCATGCCGACGACGTTCTTCTCGGTCTTTCCGGGACCCGCGAACTGCGTGTGCTTGTGGTAGAAGACCAGGATCAGGTGGCCCACCATCAGGCCGAGCATGATGCCCGGCAGCAGCAGGATGTGGATCGAGTAGAACCGGGCGACGAAGTCGTGGCCGGGGAACTGGCCGCCGAAGAGGAAGAACGACAGGTACGTGCCGACGATCGGCACGGACAGGATCGCGCCCTCCATGAAGCGGACACCGGTGCCGGAGAGCAGGTCGTCCGGGAGCGAGTAACCGGTGAAGCCGGTGAACATGCCGAGGACGAACAGCAGGAAGCCGAACAGCCAGTTGATCTCACGCGGCTTGCGGAACGCGCCGGTGAAGAACACGCGCATCATGTGCGCGAACATGCCGGCGAGGAAGATCAGCGCGGCCCAGTGGTGGATCTGCCGCATGAGCAGACCACCGCGCACGTCGAAGGAGATGTGCACGGTCGAGCTGAACGCCTCGGACATCATCTGTCCCTGCAGCGGGACGTAGCTGCCGTGGTACACCACCTCGTTCATCGAGGGGTGGAAGAACAGCGTCAGGTAGACGCCCGTCAGGATGATGATGATGAAGCTGTACATGCACACTTCGCCCAACATGAACGACCAGTGGTCGGGGAAGATCTTGCGCATGTTGGACTTGGCCAGGGAGTAGATCCCGAGCCGGCCGTCCGCCCAGTCGGCGATCCGCTCGCCGGCCGGTGCCTTCCCGCGAGAGCGGGGCGTTTCGTTCGCTGCAGTACTCATCCGCGCTCCCAGAATGCAGGACCGACGGGCTCCTCGAAGTCGCCGAGCGCCTGGAGGTAACCCTCGCTGTCCACACCGATGCGCAGCTGCGGCAGGGCGTGGCCGGCGGGGCCGAAGATCACTCGGGCACCGTCGGAGAGGTCGAAGGTGGACTGGTGGCACGGGCACAGCACGTGGTGCGTCTGCTGCTCGTACAGCGAGATCGGGCAGCCGACGTGGGTGCAGATCTTCGAGAAGGCGACGATGCCCTCGTGCGACCAGTCGAGCTCGCGCTTGTCCTTGATGTTGTCGGGCTGCAGCCGGACGATCATCAGGGCCGCCTTGGCGAGCTCCGTCTGGAACTGGTCGTCCGTCTCCTCCAGGCCGTCGGGCTTGGCGAAGGTGAGCGAACCGACGGCGACGTCCTCGGGGCGCAGCGGCTGGTTCGTGTTCATGTTGATCAGGCGCTTGCCCTTGGCCCACAGGGTGTGCCGCAGCGAGGTGCCGGGCGCCGGGCCGAGGCCGCCGAGCAGCATGACGCCGGAGAGCGGCACCAGGGCCAGCGCGCCGAACATCGTGTTGCGAATCAGCTTGCGGCGGCCGAACGCCGACTCCTTGGCGCCCTGGCGGAAGTCCGCGTGGACCTTCGCACGGACCTCCGGCGACGCCTCGATCGGGTGCCGGTCGTCGGCGACCTCCACGTCGGACATCAGGGTCCGGGCCCAGTGGACCGCGCCCGCGCCGATGCAGAACAGCGCCACGCCGAGGGTCAGGCCGAGCGCGAAGTTCATCGCGCTGAGGTGACCGATCGGGAAGACGAAGATGCTCTCGTCGTTCGGAATCGCCACGTACGAGACGATGAAGCCGATGGTGGCCAGCATCGACACCGTGAACAGCAGGGCGACCATGCGCTCGGACCGCCGGGCGGCCCGCTCGTCGACGTCCTGGATGCGGTGCTCGTGCGGCGGCAGCCCCGGGTCCGCGAACGGGTTCTGCTCGTCCGCGATCCCTACCGCGCCGTGTGCGTGGTCCTGCTCAGCGGGCAGGTTCTCTTCTGGAATGTCTTGGCTACTCATGACTTCTTGGCCTTTGCGGTCCGAGCGGCGACCCAGACGGCGACCACGATCAGCGCGCCGAGTCCGAAGATCCAGGCGAACAGACCCTCACTGACCGGCCCGAGGCCGCCCAGCTCCAGACCGCCGGGGTTCGTCGTCTCGCTGCTGTCGACCGCGTGCAGGTACGCGATGATGTCCTTCTTGTTCTTGGAGGACAGCGTGGTGTCGGGGAAGGACGGCATGTTCTGCGGGCCGGTCTGCATGGCCTCGTAGATGTGCTTCGGGTCGACACCCTCCAGCGTGGGCGCGAACTTGCCGTTCGTCAGGGCACCGCCCTTACCGGTGAAGTTGTGGCACTGCGCGCAGTTGGTACGGAACAGCTCGCCGCCCTTGGCGATGTCCGCGCCGTTCGGGCTGTACTCGTCCTTGGTCGGCACGTTCGGGCCGGCGCCCAGCGAGGCGATGTACGCGGCGAGCTGGTCGATCTGCGACTGGTTGTAGACGACCTTCTTGCGCGGGACCTGGGCACCCTGCGAGGTGGCCGCCGGCATACGGCCGGTGCCGACCTGGAAGTCGACGGCCGCGGCGCCCACGCCGACCAGGCTCGGGCCGTCGGAGGAGCCCTGCCCACCGGTGCCGTGGCAGCTGGCGCAGCCGACCTCGTAGAGCTTCTTGCCCTCCTGGATGGTCAGGGACTGGGAGGTTTCATCGGCCTGCGCCTTGCCCGCGGGTGCGAACGCGGCGTACAGCCCCCCAGTGGCCGCCAGCGCGAGGAGTAGGACGACGACCGCCGCCAGCGGATGGCGTCGTCGTGCGGAGAGCTTTTTCACGGATTACCCCGGTGTCAGGATCTTCTGCGTCGGTGCTTCTGGATGTGCGGGATCGGGTCCCGGCTACTTGATCAGGTAGATCGTGGCGAAAAGGCCGATCCAGACCACATCGACGAAGTGCCAGTAGTAGGACACGACGATGGCGGCGGTCGCCTGCTCGTGGGTGAACCTCTTGGCCATGTAGGTGCGGCCGAGGACCAGCAGGAAGGCGATGAGACCGCCCGTCACGTGCAGGCCGTGGAAGCCGGTGGTCAGGTAGAACACCGAGCCGTACGGGTCGGAGGACAGCGAGATGCCGTCGTCCCTGACCAGGCTCGTGTACTCGTAGATCTGACCGCCGATGAAGATCGCGCCCATGATGAAGGTGAGGATGAACCACCCTCTGAGCTTCTTCACGTCGCCTCGCTCGGCCGCGAACACGCCGAGCTGGCAGGTCAGCGAGGAGAGCACCAGGATCGTGGTGTTCGTCGCGGAGAAGGGCACATTGAGCGCGTCGGCCATGTGCTTCCAGTGCGCCGGACCCGTCACCGATCGCAGGGTGAAGTACATCGCGAAGAGGGCCGCGAAGAACATCAGCTCGGAACTCAGCCAGATGATGGTTCCGACGCTGGTGAGGTTCGGCCGGTTGACCGACGGGTGCGCGTGCCCGGTTTCTACTGTCGTTGCTGTCGCCACGACCGACATTATGTCGGTCGCTTATCCCGCCCTCACTCCGGGGGGTGCCGTTCGGAGTGTTGCTGCCCGCCGAACCGGTGTTGACGTGGTGTTCATGGGGACTTCCACGGGAGTAAGCTCCGCCCCGAACGGCCCTGTCCGTCCCGTCCGTACGACGCTGACGTCCCGGAGGAACAATGCAGCCGACCGCCACGGTGCTGGTCTACAGCGACGACTCCAACACCCGCGAGCAAGTACGGCTGGCCGCCGGCCGCAGGCCGGCTCCCGACGTCCCCCCGGTCGAGTTCCTGGAGTGCGCGACGCCGGACGCGGTCCTGCGCGAGCTGGACCGAGGCGGCATCGACGTGTGCGTACTGGACGGTGAGGCCGTGCCGATGGGGGGCATGGGGGTGTGCCGGCAGATCAAGGACGAGGTCTTCAACTGTCCGCCGGTACTGCTGCTGATGGGGCGGCCCCAGGACGCCTGGCTGGCCACCTGGAGCCGGGCCGACGCCGCGGTCACCCTGCCGGTGGATCCGGTGGAGTTCGCCTCGGCACTGGCCTCGCTGCTGCGTCAGCGGCGGCTGGTGGGCGCCTAGGAGCCCGGGGCGCGGTTCCCCGCGCCCCTTCGGAGCGCCTACAGCGCCGCCGGCTGCAGGCGTACCGCGTCCGCCTCCGACGGTGTGTCGGGCTTGCCGTCGGTCAGGGCGCTGCCCTTGCGCCACTTCTTCCAGTCGACGTTCCAGTCGCCGAAGCCGTTGCCGAAGTCCTCCATCTGGTGACCCTTGGAGTTCACGACCTTGACGATGTCACCCTTGTGGATGTGGGCGAAGAACCACTGGGCGTTGCCGTTGCTCATGCCCGTGCAGCCGTGACTGACGTTGGCGTATCCCTGTGAGCCCACGGACCAGGGCGCGGCGTGCACGTACTCGCCGGACCAGGTCACCCGGGTGTCCCAGTAGACGGGCAGGTCGAAGGAGTCGGAGCTGCCCGCGGCGATGCCGATCGTGCTGCTGCGCATGCGTACGAGGTACGCCTTCTCCAGGACGACCTTGATGCCGTTGCGGGTGTCGTAGCCGGGTCTGCCGGTGGTGACGGGGATCTGCTTGACCTGCCGGCCGTCCTCGAAGAACGTCAGCTCGTGTGTCGCGGCGTCCGTGACGGCCTCGATGCGGTCACCTGTGGTGATCTTCACCGGTTTGGACGTGCCGCCCCACAGCCGGTCGCCGATCCTGATGCCGTCCAGGTTGCTTCGCACCGTGACGGTGGCGTGGGTGGGCCAGTACTCCTGGGGCCGGTAGTGGAGTTCCTTGTCGGACACCCAGTACCAGGAGCCCTGCACGGCCGGCGTGGAGTCCACCCGGAGGCCGCGCTCCACCACGGCGCGCTGCGCCTTGTCCTTGACCGGCTGGTCGAGTTGGGCGGTGATGGGCTGCCCGACGCCGTACTGGCCCGTCTCCGGGCCGAAGGTGACGGTCAGGCGCTTCCTGCTCGCGGGCTTGCTGGTGTCGAACGTGAGGACCTTGCGGCCGGGCGCGCCGTCGTCGTCCTCGGTGCTCACCGTGACCGTGTAATGGGCGCTGGCGGCCAAGGGGGAGGTGCTGTGCCAGCGACTGCCGTCGGCGGCGAGTTCGCCCGCCACATAGCGCCCTGTGGAGTCCTGGGCGATGACATCGGTGATGCGCCCGTCGTCGTTGACGGTGATCTCCAGGGGCTTGTCCGGGTCGGCGAGTTTGCCGTCCTCGGTGGGACCGTTGAAGGAGATCGTGCCCGCGGCGTCGTACGGCTTGGCCGACAGGGGGTTGCCGTCCGAGCTGCAGGCGGTGACGCCCGCGCCGAGGGCGGTCACCAGCAGGGTGCAGCTGACAACGGTGCGGGTCCGCGGATTGTGGTTCATATGATCACGCTATGAGGTGCTGACCCCATCGGCGCGGCAGGTAATCCGTACGAGTGAGCGACACTACGGCAGACGCACGACCGCCGGCGGAAGACCGGCGAGGCGTGTCCGGGAACGCGGAAGCCCGGACCCTCCTGACGGAGTGTCCGGGCTTCCGGTGTGTGTTCCCGTGTGCTACTGGGTGCGGTTCTCACCGTGGTAGTACTCGAACACCCAGCCGAACAGGCCGACCACGATGAACGGGGCGGAGAAGTAGATCAGCCACCAGCCGACCGCGATGCTGAGGAAGGCGATCGCGCCGCCGAAGCCCAGCATGAGCGGCTGCCAGCTGTGCGGGCTGAAGAAGCCCAGCTCGCCCGCGTCGTCCGCGACGTCGGCCTCCTTGTCGTCCTGGGCGCCCGCGTCGACCCGCCGGGCCGTGAAGCCCAGGTAGAAGCCGATCATGATGCTCAGGCCGAAGGCCAGGAAGAGTGCGGTGGTTCCGGCCGGCTCCTTCGACCACACGCCGTACACGACGGCCATGATCAGGAGGAAGAAGCTCAGCCAGATGAACATCCGGCCCTGGATCTTCACTTGCCGGCCTCCTTGCTGCCCGCGACGGCGGCGGTGCCGTGACCGGCGTGCTCAAGCTGTTCGAGCGCGGCGATCTCCGGGTGGTGCAGGTCGAACGCCGGGGATTCGCTGCGGATCCGCGGCAGGGTGAGGAAGTTGTGCCGCGGCGGCGGGCAGGAGGTCGCCCACTCCAGCGAGCGGCCGTAGCCCCACGGGTCGTCGACCTCGACCGGCTTGCCGTACTTGGCCGTCTTCCACACGTTGTAGAGGAACGGCAGGATCGACAGGCCGAGCAGGAAGGAGCTGATGGTCGACACCGTGTTCAGGGCAGTGAAGCCGTCGGCCGCCAGGTAGTCGGCGTAGCGGCGCGGCATGCCCTCGGCGCCCAGCCAGTGCTGGACGAGGAAGGTGCCGTGGAAGCCGAT